>QIJL01000363.1 GCA_003232435.1 Flavobacteriales bacterium
AAACTCCACCCCATCATGGCATGACCTGTGGCGAAGATTAAGTTTTTGAAGTTTTTGGACCTACCGATATAGGGCAGTCCGTCAGGGGAAACGGGCCGAAGACCACTTTTTGCATTTTCCTTTTCTTCACTGTTTATCATCAGTTCAGGATAATAGGCCTTGGCAGCATTCGCAATGGCCTCTACACGCTCTTTTCTAATCTTGGTATTGATACCTGAAAATTCCATTGTGCCGGCAAATCTTGTAAAACCGACCATAGGCGTCACAGCCACCTTTGTTTCCATAAGTACTGCCGGATAAGTAATACCCGTTCGCCTCGGAACGTCGATGCAATAACCTTTGCCGGCTTGCAGGGGGAGGCTGATATTCATTTTTTCCGAAAGATTTCCGCTCCAAGATCCTGCTGCCAGTACGATCTCATCTCCTGAATAAATGCCTTTTGAGGTAATTATCTTTGTGATTTTTTCTTTATTTATTATTATGTCAAGGACTTCCTCATTTGTTCTAATATCGACACCGGACCGATTAAGATAATTCAACATTTTCGGCATAAATTCCGTTGGGGTCATGTGACCATCACATTCATAATGAATGGCTCCTTCGGCATCAATTCGGACATTGGGTTCTATTTGGGCCAGTTGCTCCTTATTCAAGGTATTTACTTCCAACCCTAAAAAAGCCGCCTTTTTTGCCACTCCCATTTCATGTTCTCCTGCTTTATCGGTTTTGTACAACATCAACAAGCCCCTTCTATCCAATTGAAAATCTCCTAAATCCCCTGAGATCCTTATATCCTCAAAAAGACCTCTACTTAAAATATTGATATCCCTGATAATGGGTATGGCCTTTTCTACTTTCGCTTTCGTCGATGACTTATGAAAAAACCATGACCATTTAAAAAAGTCAATGTCCCACCTTGGCTTCATGTAAAACGGACTGGCCGAATTGAACATCCATTTTATACCTTTTGCAATTTTTCCTGGCGATGCCAACGGGATAATGTGACTTGGAGTAATATATCCGGCATTAACAAAGGAAGCACCAGAAGTAATGTCCGATTTATCGATTACCGTGACCTGATGACCTTCTTTTTGAAGAAAATATGCCGAGCTTAATCCGACAATGCCCCCACCGATGATTACAACTTTCTTACCCATTCGAAATATTTATAACGACAAAAAGATACTGAAACAAGTTCAGCATTATTTGATTTGAACAAATCAAATAACCTGAAACCCATGTGCATAGGGGTCGTCGTCGTTTATAGTTATTGTATTATGGCCGTAAATCTTGGCCCAGCCTTGAATACTGGGTAGAATGGCTGTTTTTCCTGAAATGGAAGTCTCTGCCTCTATTCTTCCAACAAACTGAGAACCTATGTGACTTTCATGAATAAACTCCTCGCCAACTTTTAATTTGCCCCTGGCGTGCCATTGTGCCATTCGGGCCGAAGTACCGGTACCACAGGGAGATCTATCAATGGCCTTATCTCCGTAAAAAACGGCATTTCGGGCTGTTGCTTCGGTAGAAATGGTTTTACCGGCCCACAAAATGTGACTTACATTTCGGATTGTTTCATCCTCTGGGTGAATAAATTCATTCGCGTACTTTTCATTTATTCTGTTCCGGATTTCTTGGCTAAATCCTATTAACTCACTGGCTGAAAAATCTTGGATTCCTGAAAAATTAGATTGTGAATCGATAATGGCGTAAAAATTCCCTCCGTAGGAAACATCAAATTTCAATTCACCCAAACTAGAAGAATCAATTGTCAAATCTGACGCGGCCAAATATGATTTAACGTTCGTCAGCTTTACCCAATCGACCTTGCTTCCGATTTGCCCATAAGTTATCTTGACCAGACCAGCTGGAGTCTCCATATTGACGATTCCAGGTTTTTTAGGATTTAGAAGACCTTCTTCGATACCAATTGTAATGGCCCCGATAGTGCCATGTCCGCACATTGGCAAGCAACCGCTAGTTTCGATAAATAGAATTCCAAAATCATTTTCCGGATTTGAGGGCGGATAGAAAATACTACCGCTCATCATATCGTGGCCTCGAGGTTCGAACATCAACCCTTTGCGGATCCAGTCGTATTCTTGCAAAAAATGCTGTCGCTTTTCACTCATGGTTTTACCCGATAATTCCGGGGCTCCACTTTTCACCACACGAACGGGATTGCCGCAGGTATGTGCATCGATACAGACGAAAGTGTTATTCGACATTTTTGTTTCGTTTGATGTAGGCGTTGATACGCTCTTCAAGAATTGAAAGGGTGACCGTTCCCTGCTCCAAGATAACTTCGTGAAATTCACGAATATCAAAATTGCCGCCTAATGTCTTTTCGGCTTTCTTACGCATCTCACGAATCTTGAGTTCCCCGATTTTATAGGATAATGCTTGTCCTGGCCAGGAAATATAGCGATCGGTTTCCGTATTGATTTCGTGTAGTGAAAGTGCAGTGTTCGACGCCATAAAATCAATGACCTGATCTCTTGTCCATCCCTTAGCGTGCATTCCCGTGTCTACTACCAGGCGACAAGCTCGCCACATTTCATAAGTTAATTGTCCAAAACGTTCGTAGGGTGTGGTGTACATTCCCATTTCCTCGGCTAAAAACTCGGTGTAAAGTCCCCAGCCCTCGCCATATGCGGATAGATATAGATCTTTTCTGAACTGAGGAATACTATCTCCAAGTTCAAGATTTAAAGCTCTTTGTAAATGATGCCCGGGAACGGCTTCATGAACGGTAAGCGAAGGCAGGGTGTACAAAGTTCGACTGGGCAAGTCATACGTATTTACCCAATAAAAACCTGGGTCAGTGCTATTCGCTTCTGTTCCAACATACCTGCCTACAGTGTATTTCGGTGCAATGGCATCAGGCACGGGAGCCACGCCATAAGGCTTTCTTGGTAGCTTTTTAAAAAACTTGGGCAGTTGCCCGTCCGCTCTCTTTGCCATATCTCTGGCAATCATCAACAGTTCTTTCGGGGTCTTGGCATAAAACTGCTCATCGGTTCGAAGAAATTTCAAAAAATCGGCAAAACTTCCCTTAAAATCCAGTTCGGAGATAATAGTTTCCATTTTCGCCCTGATGCGGGCCACTTCTTTCAACCCGACCTGGTGAATATCATCGGCGGTGTATTGGTCACTGGTGGAATAAAAATTAATTCGGTTCTGATAATATTCATTTCCACCAGGAGTTTCATAAATCCCGATGGTTGTCCTAGTATTCGGTAGGTATTCCTTCTCGAAAAAGGATTTGATCCTTTTAAATTGAGGAATCACATTTGTCTCAATACTCTCTTTGGCCGCAGCCAAAACGGAATCCTTTTGATTAGCTGTCAAGGTTTTGGGAAGATTTTTAAATGGGGAATAAAAATAACTCTCCTCAAAATCGGATACGATGTGGTCATTATAGGATGATTCATATCCCTTGAAGATTACCCTTGGCTGCGAAACCCCTTTTTCCAGGCCTTCCCTAACATTGGCCAATTGCTGCTCAAGCGCCCTCGGAATATCATTGAGTTTGTTCAAATATTTTTTGACCTGTTCATAATTCGTCAAGGGTCGAACCATGTAGGGAAGACTGGCATGAAAACCTGCATCTGACAGAATGGGATTCAGATAGCGTTCATATTTGTAAAAGTCGATTTCATCTTGGAGCACAAACTTTAATAGTGCCGCGGAAATTTCGTCGTTCTCGTTAAGACCATCCAAAGAAATGGAATCGAGTTCTCTCAGTTTCTTCTCTGCGAACTCAAATTCAGATTTGTAATGTTCTTTTGTAAAAACCCCAAGCGGAAATTCATCTTCACCATAAGCCTCATGGTCTTCGTAACTTTTAATGATGGTCTGTAAAACCATTGAGCTATTTTCAGAAGATGACTCCTTGCAGCCAAAAAACAGTATCAAAGAAACGCAGAAAACAGATTTTAAAATTTTCATCAAAAAGGTCTAAATTCTTGAATTTGTATAAGCGCCGTCCACAATACGTGCGATATCAAGTGGATTATGGTTTTTTAACGCATTGGGCAAAGCCTCTTGCGGCCAGTTCTGAAAAGCGACCGGTCGCACCCAACGTTTGATGGAAGATGTACCTACCGAGGTAAATCTACTATCGGTTGACGCAGGGAATGGCCCGCCATGGTGCATAGAAGCGCAGACCTCTACTCCTGTGGGAACTCCGTTGAAAATAATACGGCCTACCCTACTTTGCAAAGCATTTACAACATCACCAAAAGTCGCGATCTCTTCTCCATTTCCAAGTACTGTTCCTGTCAACTGTCCTTCAAGTTGTTCAATAATCTCAGCTAACTCTTCAGCATTATCACAGCGAACTACAACTGAAAAAGGGCCGAATACCTCTTGGTGCAATTTGGTGTTTTTCAAAAAGTTCGATCCATTGACGGTCAAGACTTTTTGTTTCGCATGATTGGGAGCGACCTCGGTATCATATTCTGCCACAACATTTACCCCTCCTTGGCTCGAAACCTCATTTTTTCCCATTTCATAATTGTCATGAATGTTAGGGTGGAGCATGCAGATAGGTTCTAGTTTCTCGATTTCATCCCCAAGAGACTTTATAAAATTATCTAAAGATGTACTCTTAATGCCCAATATCAAACCGGGGTTGGTACAAAATTGCCCCGCTCCCAACATGATAGAACCGGCATAACTTTTTGCCCATTCTTCACCTTTTTCGACCAAAGCGGATGGCAACG
>QIJL01000508.1 GCA_003232435.1 Flavobacteriales bacterium
GAGGCTGATGAAATTGCGCAGACAGAAACTTATGACGAAGAGTCATTGCACATGCGTCAATTGTTGAAGACCAAATTGGTCGATATGGATCTTTCTGTTAGAGCATTGAACTGTTTGAAAGCTGCTGAGGTAGATACCTTAGGTGATCTGGTTTCTTTCAACAAGAATGACCTGATGAAGTTCAGGAATTTCGGTAAGAAGTCGTTGACCGAATTGGAAGAACTTGTTATCAACAAGGGGCTTAATTTTGGAATGGACCTTGCAAAATATAAATTGGATAAAGATTGAGTACAGACATTAGATATGAGACTTGAGAAGTGAGATAACCGATGTTGTCATTACTACTGAAAAGTCTAAAATCTCAAATCCCAAATCTAAAATCTAGAAAAAATGAGACACGGTAAAAAAGTAAATCATTTAGGAAGACAGACCGCCCATAGAAAAGCTATGCTGGCCAATATGGCCTGTTCCTTGATTGAACACAAGCGTATCAATACTACTGTCGCCAAGGCCAAAGCCTTGAAGCAGTTCGTTGAACCATTGATTACGAAATCGAAAACCGAAAATAATCAAACCACTGAGAAAGGTACTCACAATAGACGTATCGTTTTTAAGTACCTTCGCGATAAGTACGCAGTTGGTGAATTGTTCAGTGTAGTCTCAGAAAAAGTCGGAGATCGACCAGGAGGTTACACAAGAATAATCAAGTTAGGTAATCGATTGGGTGATAACGCTGACATGGCGATGATCGAACTTGTAGATTTCAACGAACTCTATAATGCCGGCAAGCTTAAAAAGAAATCTACTAGAAGAAGTAGAAGAGGGGGCGGATCGAAAACGGAGACTCCACCCGTTGCGGTTGAAAATAAATCTGCAGTTGACAGTAAAGCCGATGTTGAAGCTAAAGCGGATGACTCAGAAGAATAGTATGTTGATTACTTATAATATTTGTAAAAGGATAAACTTGAAAGCTTATCCTTTTTTTATGTTTATTAGTGAAACTCGATTTTGAGGAGTCCGCAAAGGTGGACAAACCCAAAATTGTTAGTTGAACTAACCCCGCTTTTTCTGCGGGGTCTGGGTTTAATACCTTTTATTTGTGAAACAAAAGAAGATTGCCCCCTTGATGAATAAGATAAAGAAAAACAATCTTGAAGTCAAGTAAATGATCTGCTCTGTACCACTTAGCTTTTCATTCGTAGAAAGGAATAGTAGTAACTAATAATAGTACCCAATGCAATGAAATATCAATCACGAAAAAGAGCGATTTTAGTATTGGCCGATGGAACTATCTTCCATGGCAAAGCGGTAGGGGGTAGAGAAGGTACGCCTTCGGTGAAGTTTGTTTCAATACGGGTATGACAGGGTATCAAGAAATTTTTACCGACCCTTCTTATTTCGGTCAGCTAATGGTTACAACGAATGCCCATATCGGCAACTACGGCACCAACTCTGAAGAGGTAGAATCGGAAGGTGTGAAGATCGCCGGCCTGATATGTAAGAATTTCAGCTATGAATATTCTCGACCTGATTCAGATGCCGGTCTTGAAGAATTTCTGAACAATAATAATTTATTCAGTATTTCTGATGTTGATACACGTGCCCTTGTAAATTATATTCGTGATAATGGTGCTATGAATGCCGTGATTTCTACGGATGTTGAAAATATTGCCTCCCTAAAGAAAAAACTGGCCGAGGTACCCAGTATGGAAGGCCTCGAACTCGCTTCTAAAGTTTCCACCACAGTGCCTTATTATTCTGGGGATGAGAACGCCACCTATAGAATTTCTGCCCTCGACATTGGAATCAAAAAAAATATTCTTAGAAACTTAGCGAAACGAGATGCATATATAAAAGTCTTCCCTTACAATGCGACTTTTGAAGAGTTGAAAGCATGGGAACCAGATGGCTACTTTATTTCGAACGGTCCTGGTGATCCAGAACCTTTATCCGAGGCTATCGCAACGGCCAAAGCGATTATTGCTAGCGACAGTCCTCTTTTTGGAATATGTTTGGGTCATCAAGTAATTGCCTTGGCAAACGGAGTGTCGACTTATAAAATGCATAACGGACATAGGGGAATCAACCACCCGATTAAAAATTTGTTAACGGGCAAAGGGGAAATAACTTCGCAGAACCATGGTTTTGCCATTAATAGGGAAGAAACCGAGGCAAACCCCGATTTGGAAATAACACATGTTCATTTGAACGACCAAACTGTAGCTGGCATTCGAATGAAAGACAAGAATGTATTTTCGGTACAGTACCATCCTGAGGCAAGCCCAGGTCCACATGATGCGGAATATCTTTTCGATCAATTTTTTGAATTGATCGAAAAGACTTCCAAAGAAACAGTAGCATTACGCGATTAGTCATTCCGAGGTGGTCGCTGAGTTGTCACACTGAGCCTGTCGAAGTACACGAGGAACCCCTTCCTTTCCGAGAACCTGGGCTTCTTCACTACGTTCAGAATGACAAAAGGGTGGTTTTTGTCCTGAATGACAAATAACAATAATATCACAAAAGCCATCCTCCTATGAAACAGGCCTTTTGTATATTTGTGGCTTCTTAAAATCCAACTTAAAAAATAGAATATGAGTATCATTCTTAGCGTACATGCAAGACAAATTCTTGATTCAAGAGGCAACCCGACCGTGGAGGTAGACGTTATAACCGAAAATGGCGCGATGGGCCGTGCGGCAGTTCCTTCAGGGGCTTCAACAGGCGAGCATGAAGCCGTTGAACTACGAGATGGCGGGGATACTTTTATGGGCAAGGCGGTTATGAAGGCAGTTAATAATGTCAATACTTTGATTGCTGAAGAGATTTTAGGAATGTTGGTTTTTGATCAGAACCTGATCGATCAAACGATGATCGATTTAGATGGTACTCCTAATAAATCAAAATTAGGCGCCAATGCTATTTTAGGAGTTTCTTTGGCCGTTGCCAAGGCAGCAGCGAATGAATTGGGTCAGTCGTTATACAAATATGTAGGCGGTGTAAGTGCGAATACTTTACCGGTTCCGATGATGAACATAATAAACGGAGGCTCTCACTCAGATGCCCCAATAGCATTTCAAGAGTTTATGGTCATGCCGGTCAAGGCAAAGAATTTTGCCCATGCCATGCAAATGGGAACCGAAATTTTCCATAATCTTAAAAAGGTACTTCACGATAGAGGCCTTAGCACCGCTGTAGGTGATGAAGGCGGTTTTGCCCCGAACTTGGCGGGCGGTACCGAAGATGCTCTTGACACCATTGCCAAAGCGGTTGACAAGGCCGGTTACAAATTAGGCGATGATGTGATGATCGCTTTGGATTGTGCTTCTGCCGAATTTTATGTGGATGGAAAATATGATTACACCAAATTCGAAGGTGATAAGGGAGTGGTAAGAACTTCAGAAGAGCAAGCACAATATTTGGCCGATTTAAGTGCGAAGTATCCGATTATTTCAATTGAAGATGGTATGGACGAAAACGATTGGGACGGGTGGAAAGCCTTGACCGATAAAATAGGGGATAAAGTACAGCTTGTTGGCGATGACCTTTTTGTTACCAATGTTGAACGTCTTGCAAGGGGAATTGAAAATGGCATCGCGAATTCGATTTTGATAAAAGTCAATCAGATCGGAACTTTGACCGAAACGATCGCCGCAGTGAATATGGCCAAAAATGCCGGTTATACATCCGTGATGTCGCACCGCTCAGGTGAAACGGAAGACAATACGATTGCAGACTTGGCCGTGGCTTTGAATACCGGGCAAATCAAGACCGGATCGGCTTCTCGTTCTGACCGAATGGCGAAGTACAACCAACTTTTGAGAATTGAGGAAGAATTGGGCGATGTGGCCTATTATCCTCAAGAGAAGGCTTTTAAGGTCAAATAGTTGAACGCCTCATAATATTTAAAGCCTTTCTTCTGAATGTTACGGGAATTGAAAGGCTTTTTTTTTGGAAGGTCATAAAACTTTACTTACCTTTTTAACAGTTCTTCAAAAACTGTTAATCCTCCATTATATGAACAACTTCTTATTTGTAGCCGCAGAGAACGATGCACTTGAAAAATGTAAGGCTGGCGGAATGGGCGATGTCGTTCGCGACGTGCCGAGAGAAATATCAAATCGTGGGGACAAGGTTCATGTAGTAGTTCCTTCTTATTCAAGATTACATCAGAACGGAACACTTTTGTCCACCCTAAAGTTTGAGCTTAGGGGTACAACTTATTTTGCCGAATTGTATGAAGCCCCTCCAAAGAAAGAATTCAAAAATCTTAAGCACTATGTAATTCATCACCCCGAAATCGAGGCGGGGGAAATAGGCCACATTTATCATGATGACCCTGAAGAGCCTTTTTATACAGATTTCTTAAAGTTTACCATTTTTTGTACGGCAGTAGCCGAGGCAATAAAAAAAAGAGCCTTTGGAAAATTGGATATCATACATATGCACGATTGGCATTCAAGTTTATTGTTGTTCATCAAAAATTATGTTCCAGCTTATAAAGCACTGCAGAAGCTCAGGTATGTATATACGATACATAATCTGGCCATTCAAGGTATACGACCTTTCGAGGATAACTACGCTTCGATGGAGAATTGGTTCCCATCAATTAAGTTAGATGAGAAGAAGTTGCAAGACTACCGTTATAAAGATTGTATCAATTTGATGGCCATAGGTATTCGGTTTTCAGACGCGGTTCATACAGTTTCACCGTCCTATAAAGATGATGTTTTATTGCCAAGTGCACCACCTGAATTTATCGGCGGGGAAGGCTTGGAAAAAGACATGTTACAAGCCGATAAGGAAAAAAAATTATTCGGCATTTTGAACGGGTCGAATTATAAGAACATCCGCGCAGCGGAAAAAGGCCTTCTATACAGAAATACTGTTAGCGCTCTTTTTAGGTGGTTGCAAGAGGAAGATAAAAAATACAAATCAGATTTTCTTGCCCATACCGGAGAGAAAGTAATGGAGTATGTAAAAGGAAACCGCCCAAAATTTATCGCATCGAGTGTCGCACGCTTAACAGAACAGAAATTTTATTTTGTAAAACGTTCGCCTGAAGCTTTTGTGGAAATACTTAAAAAACTTGAAGAAATTGATGGTATATTTATGCTTTTGGGTACGGGCGCTCCCGATTATGAAGAGACTTTCAGGGAGCTCAGCTATCAGCATAAAAACTTCATTTTTACAAACGGACAATCAGAAGATCTAATCGATTCTATTTACCTCGAATCAGACCTTTATTTCATGCCCAGTCTTTTTGAACCCTGTGGAATTAGTCAAATGTTGGCCATGCGCAACGGAAATCCTTGTCTGGTGCACAACACCGGAGGGTTAAAAGATACAGTCGAACATATGGAGACCGGTTTCAGTTTTGATGGCAAGACCTATGATGAAAAAATCGATAATATGGTAAAGAATTTTGGCGAGGCCCTTGACATTTACTCAAACGACAAGCCCAAGTGGCAGAAAATACAAGAGAATGCAAAGGCCATGCGTTTTACCTGGGAGAAATCTGTCGACGAATATTATGAGCGTCTTTACCTCATTAACGGTTAAAAATTCTACCCCTACCCAGATAAAGAAATGCTATTTTGAATTAATAGTGTCCGGTTAAAGACCCTAGACCGCTGCGCTACTAGACATAAGACGTAAGACCAAACTGTAACCGATCGAGGATCAATATTGAAAGCAAAGTGTTTTAGCTATTTCAGAACAATGTCCAAAATCTAAAAAAGCAAGGTGCCGAGCCTTGGTTTACCGTAGACCGTCAGTGATTACAGCTATCGATACAGGTTTCAAAAAAGTTTACCGGACAACAAAGATTTTGAATTATTGTTGTCCGATCAAAATTATCCAGATCTATTTAGGGCTTGCTGATTTTCTAGTAATTATTTTCATTCAAGTAGCATACTGGAATTGAAAACAAGGTTTGCTCGGTATGTATAT
>QIJL01000244.1 GCA_003232435.1 Flavobacteriales bacterium
GTTTGTAACCCCAAAAGATTGCCCTATTTTTGGGCTCGAAAACAGAATTGAAATGGCATCAGTGCAAGAATTACAAGATTTGACAGTGCAAGTAAGAAGAGACATTCTTCGGATGGTACACAAAGTAAATTCAGGGCATCCCGGAGGGTCTTTGGGTTGTACCGAATTTTTGGTAGCGCTCTATAATGAAATCATGGAGTTGAAGGATGGTTTCGATATGGATGGAAATGGCGAGGACCTTTTCTTCTTGTCAAACGGACACATTTCTCCCGTTTTCTACAGTATACTTGCGAGGAAGGGTTATTTTCCAGTGGATGAATTGAACACGTTTCGCTTGATCGATTCTCGATTACAGGGTCACCCCACCACCCATGAAGGGTTACCCGGAGTGCGAGTAGCTTCGGGGTCTTTAGGTCAAGGCATGTCCGTTGCCATAGGAGCCGCTTTAGCCAAAAAATTAAATAACGATACTAATATCGTTTATAGCCTGCATGGAGATGGTGAGTTGCAGGAAGGCCAAAATTGGGAGGCTATTATGTACGCCGCCGGAAATAAAGTCGATAATTTGATTTCGACTATCGATAGAAACGGACAACAAATCGACGGCCCCACCGAAGAAGTTTTGCCTCTTGGTAACTTGAAGGAGAAATTCGAGGTATTCGGCTGGGATGTTTTGGAAGTTGTTGACGGAAATAATCTTGAGACCGTAATCGCAGGTCTCAAAGAAGCAAAATCAAGAACTGGCAAAGGCAAACCTGTTTGCATTATTATGGATACGGTAATGGGCAACGGCGTCGATTTTATGATGCATACCCATGCTTGGCACGGTAAGGCGCCCAATGACGAACAATTGGAAACGGCTTTAGCACAAAACCCGGAAACTTTGGGGGATTATTAGCCCCCTAGCCCCCAAAGGGGGAATATTGTTCGGGTAAATTGAAAACTGGATAAAGAAATATTTGTTTGATCAAATAGAAATAATTTCACAATAACAAGTTTCTCCCCTTTGGGGAGATTAAGAGGGGCTTATGACAAAATATATAGACCAAGGCAAGAACGATACTCGAAGCGGTTACGGAGCGGGCATGACCGAACTGGGTAGAACCAACCCCAATGTGGTCGCCCTTTGCGCCGATTTGGTAGGTTCTTTGAAAATCCAAGAATTCATCGATGAAAATCCAGAGCGATTTTTTCAAATCGGAATTGCGGAAGCCAATATGATGGGAATCGCCGCCGGACTTACCATCGGTGGAAAAATTCCTTTTACAGGAACTTTTGCCAATTTCTCTACGGGAAGGGTTTACGACCAAATTCGCCAATCAATAGCCTACTCTGGTAAAAATGTGAAAATATGCGCTTCACATGCTGGCGTTACATTGGGCGAAGACGGTGCCACCCATCAAATACTCGAAGATATCGGAATGATGAAAATGCTTCCAGGTATGACGGTAATCAATCCTTGTGATTATAATCAGACCAAAGCTGCTACGCTTGCCATTGCAGAATATGAAGGCCCTGTTTACTTGAGATTCGGAAGACCCAAAGTAGCGAACTTTACTCCGGTAGATCAAAAATTCGAAATAGGCAAGGCATTGATGCTAAGTGAAGGAACCGATGTAACCATCATAGCGACCGGCCATTTGGTTTGGGAAGCTTTAATCGCTGCAGAAAATCTAGAAAATCAAGGTATCTCGGCAGAAGTAGTAAACATCCACACGATTAAACCTCTTGATGATGAAGCCGTGTTAAAGTCTGTTAAAAAAACGGGCTGCGTCGTCACTGCGGAAGAACATAATTATTTAGGCGGTCTAGGTGAAAGTATCGCAAGAGTGCTTGCCAATCAACATCCTACGCCCCAAGAATTCGTCGCTACTCAAGATACTTTTGGCGAAAGTGGCACTCCGGCACAGTTAATGGAGAAATACGGGCTAAACAATAAAGCCATAGAGAAGGCCGTTCTGAAAGTATTGGAAAGAAAATGACAATGGTATCGTTTTTGATACTGTTGCAGTATTAAAAAACGAGAACATTATGAAAGCACTACAAACAACACTTCTAATGACGGTTTTTGCATTATTCGGCATGACCGCATCTGCACAAACAGGTTCTGGATTTGGAATTAAAGGCGGACTCAACTACGGTGCCAATGGCGATTATTTTGAATCGGCGGGGGAAGTCGCAAAAGACCCGGATCGTAACATTGGCTACCATATCGGGGTTTTCGGAAAATTGGGAAACCGATTTTTCTTCCGTCCTGAATTGATGTACACCAAAACAAAATCAGATTACAACGGGAACAAATTCGATTTGAGCAGGTTGGATGCCCCGATGCTTGTGGGGGTAAAAGTGATTGGGCCATTGAACGTTTTTGCCGGACCTGCATTTCAATATATTTTGGACTCTGAATTCGATGGTATCGGAATCAATGATATCGAGAATGATTTTAGTGTGGGATTGCACATCGGCGCGGGGGTAAATCTCGGAAAACTAGGTGTCGACCTGCGCTATGAAAGAGGTTTTAGCGAAAACGAAGCGAAATTCGTCAATACGAATATTACCGCTTTACCGGATAGTAGGGTCGATACAAGGCCAGATCAGTTGATCCTGAGTCTATCGTTAAAATTTTAAAATCAACATTTTTTGCAAAGAAAAGGGCCCTCGTGATGATGAGGGCTCTTTTTTTATATATTCTTGAGTCGTTTAGCTATCGGAATCTAGATAGTCAGGGGTTCCATCTCCATCGGTATCAGGATAGGGAGTAATAATATTTCCGTCGTCATCCGATATTTCTTCAAGTGTTGAAGTGCCGTCACCGTCATCATCGGCGTCATTGTAGTTTGGAAAAAATATGCGCTCTGAATCTTGGTCGGTATTGTCGTTGTTAAGATTTCCATCCATATCTAAATCCTCCAAAATCGAAGGGATACCATCCTTGTCAAGATCCGTATCCTCTTCGAAGGATAAGAGATCGACTTTAAATATCAAAGGACTGTACTGCGGTATATTTGAGCCTTGAGGAGGGGAGTTGAAATAACCCAAACCTGAGGGCATGATAATCATGCCTATTCCATGCCCATCATAACGCACGGTGCCATCACCATTTTCAATTGGACCGGTTCCGCCTTTCAATTTTGTAGTTCCATTTCCAAAGCCGCTTACCACCCGCGATAGGTTAAAAACCACGGGAGTGGATGATGCGTCAAAACTGGTGCTGTCTAACAACAATCCTTCGTATTGCACGAATACGTTGTCACCAATTGTCGGGCTTTCTTCACTTCCTTCATTAACAATTAAATAGTACAATGTATGTTGGATCTCCCCTTCTTCATTGTCAATTAGAACATCCAAAGTTTCACTTTGAACTTGGTTTGCCAAAGGGGTCTTGCCAGCATTATCGCCAGAAATGGTATCTATTCTTATGTTAAAATCAAAATCAGTAGGTGGGGTTTCGAATTCTTCGTAATTATAAAAATGTGTTTGTAAGAACGCCTGTATTTCTTTTTCATCCTCGACCGCTACATCCGCAAGTGTCCGCGGGGGCACAATTACAGCATCTACCGGGTTGTCATCTTTTTTGCAAGACCAAATGAAAATGGTCAAAGCAATAAGGCAAAAGAATCTTTTCAGTTTCATCAGCAAATATTTATTGTTTTTAAGGGTCAGATGTAATCTTCTCCCTAGTACGATGAAAATATCCACAACGTTAGACTCACTTTCTAGATTAAAGGAATACTACGAGAGGTCGCTTTCATGCTTTTCTTTTTACAGGCCGCAAGATACAATTTTCCCCTATTTTTGCTAAGGCCTTAACAAAGAATTGTCATTCTATGCGTATCGATAAATTCCTGTGGTGCACTCGCTATTTCAAGACCCGTAACCAAGCTACGGAAGCTTGTAAAAAAGGACGGATAAAAATCAAAGGGCAAGTAAGCAAACCTGCTCGAGAGGTTTTTCCTATGGATGAAATCACCGTTCGCAAAAACCAGATAGACTACCGTTTGCAGGTTCTGGACATTCCTGAAAGTCGAGTCGGGGCAAAATTGATGGATATTTATCGGAAGGATACTACCCCCAAAGAAGCATTTGAACATGCAGACCTTTTAAGACATGCCAAAGAGCACTATCGAAAACAAGGCACTGGTCGCCCTACCAAAAAAGACCGCCGTGATATTGAAGGCTATAAGGCCTCCCCTAGTCCCTACGAAGGAGGAGAACAAAAAAATGGACGCAGTGACAATGAAAAAAAAGAAAAGTAGTATTTGCTTTTGAAAAATGCCGTTACAAACCGCTTCTCTATCTTTGACATGTAAAATCGCCGACCAATGGACAACCAAATACTATCACACCAACAAATTCAGCACAAGGTAAAGCGAATCGCCTATCAAATCTACGAGGCCAACGTCGATGAGGAATCAATCATAATTGCCGGTATCGATGGAGGTGGATTGAAGCTTGCCCAAAAATTGGGTAACGTCCTTAAAAAAATCACTTCCGCCGATATTTTGGTCTGCAAAATTTCCATGGATAAGAAAAACCCTTTAAAAAGCGGGGTCGAAACTTCTATTCCGGAGGATGAATATAAAAACAAGTCCGTTGTACTCGTTGACGATGTACTGAATTCCGGCACAACACTTATCTATGGTGTACATCATTTTTTAAAAACACCATTGCGGCAATTGAAAACCGCCGTTCCGAAATCATAAAAAATACCCTGTAAAAGCCGATTATAAAGGCATCTCGCTTTCTACATCTTTAAAGGAACATGTACACGTAAGGTTCGAGGCCAAGAACGACCGCGTGTATTTAGACTAGTGTCAAGTCAAGCTAAAACCTACGTATGATCCAATGCATCTTTTGTGCCATACCGTCGTTAAAAAATAATTGCGTCCGCCTTAGGCGGATGCTTTGCCAATGCGCCAGCTGGCTCGTTCGCTAAAAATGTCTGCAAGACATTTTCTTAACGC
>QIJL01000020.1 GCA_003232435.1 Flavobacteriales bacterium
TGCCAATCTCCAAAACGAACCTCTCGATCAGAAATACGAGTGACGGCTACAGGCGTTTGAGTGCTCACATCCATTACAGCTAAGAACTCCAGTTGGTCGGGTGTGTCATCGCCTGGTTTTACGAAGAGGTTCCCTAGCCCATAGCGTTTGACTTTGTCGGCACTAGAAGACGAATAGCCCGCAGTGTTTCCCGCTTTATTGTTTCCATACCATTCGTTTTGAGGTGACGGGCTTCTAAACTCATTCCCTGATCCTCCCACCCAATCAAATGTTTGATTAACTGGAGCCACAATTGTAGTCGTCATCCCGGGGATTGAATATCTGTTTCCAGTGATGGTCGGTGTTACTGCCAGGCGCATTGACCACGCACGTCTTAGATTATCTGGAATGTCTGTGTAATTATACACAACGACAAAGTCTCTGTTTGGGTCTAGTATGTGTACAATGGTTTGTCTTGATTTTCGAACACCTGGGGCCTTCAATTGTTTTGAGTATTCCGTGCTAATGCCACGGTAAGTATTGTTTATGACAATAACATCGGGACCCCCTGGAAAATATATTGGGTCACTCACGGAGGTGTAAGCATCATAGGAGCGATCATTGCCCTGATAGGTTATATTGTTAAACCATGTCCCACGAACATCATTGGGATCATATATCCACATTCCAGAGTAAAAACCTTCTGTTATCCATTCCTTATTCGGGTCTGCCGGAACAGCCAAGGGCTCACTTCCTCTATATATTGCAAAAAGTCCACTTCCTGGCTCAAAACGTCCTGTATCTAAATACTGGGAAAGAGCAGTCACCGTAAGCGCATTTTCATCCCAAGTTCTAGTACTCACAAACAGATCTGACCCCCGTATGTATTTCGCTGTTGGCATAGCAAGTTCCTGTGGTGATTTGGCAGTAACGCGTAAATCGCCAAGGATTAATCGATACGTTAAGACATATTGGCTTCTTCCCCAGTTATTAACCTGCCATCGTGCCAAAGCAGATGCATCTGGATCAATCACTTTGTATGCACCGCTTAAAATCTCAGGCATAGCAATGCCTAAATTACGTGGAATTTTACCTCTTTGGTATTCCCAGTGAGACGGCATTTTTCTAAAAAAATCGTTTCTTGCCCACATTGATTCACCCGTAGCAGTCTCCCATGCTCCTAGTACCATAAAGGAATAAAGGAAATAATGATAATAATTCTCCCCCAGGAAGCCATCAGAACCTGCCTGGTATCCGCCCCCATCATCAAGAGAGATTGAAGCCAGCATATCCAGAAAACCAGCGCCTTTTGTAGCTCCATATGGTCCAAAAACAAGAGGGCTCTCATTGTACGCCAGGTCTAAAACTTCTTGTGCCCATACATCATCAATCCCATCCCCTGAAATGATCAATGCCAGGAGAGGATAATAAAACCCACGGTCGTTACCCCATGATTTAGCCCAATATAATGACCAATCTCTAGGGGCGGCAGTCCGATGATCATAGTCAAAGTTTGATTTAATATTCCCAAAAATAGTCGCTTTCTCTGAATTGTTAAGCACGGTGAAAATCCAATCAAAGATAAAAAGAGGCTCTAACCATTTACCCCCTTTATCAAGACCAGAAACATCGCCAAAAGACCCTGCCAAAAGATAGTTCTTGGCTACATTTCCTCTACTAATATCCCCTTCGAGTTGATACAAAAGGGCATTTTCTATCGCACCTCCAGCATCGGCTTTAGTCCGCAATGCATTCATGTCGTCGGCATAAACAGAATCAGAAAGTTTCTGACGTATTCCTGGTAAATTAGCTTGAGTCATCAATAGCCGAGGATGGGAAGAAATGACCTGTCGTTGATTTGCCGGAGGAGGTGGCGTACGAAAAGCCCATTGTTCTCCATTGATGCTTACCGAAGTCGTTGCCAAAAGACTTCCTGATGGCGTTTGAGCATGAATCTCGGATGAAAAAATAAAACTCAGGAAAAACAGTAATCCGCCCAGCTTACCAAGCCACAAGGAATAAATTTTTAGGTTTTTATATGATCGTTTCATATGAGTGCCCTCTTGCTAAATATAGTAATAAAAAAATCTCGATTATTTACCTTAGTTCAAATATTTACTCCTTTCTTCATCGAATGATTGACACAATCTTTTTTAATTAAATTAACAACGCCCTTAAACTTCCCTCTTGATGTTCTTTCAATTTTTGTGACCAATTCAACATTGACACTCACATCAGATCCAACGCGTTCCTTTAAATTAGAGATTAATTTTTGCTTTGTTTCTTCCTCAAATTGATGATCAGGAACCAGGTTCAACAAAAAATCGTCATATGATGTTTGTACGAGCTGACATTCATGTATTCCTACTAGGCCTTTAAATATATGATCTAATCGTCCAATAATCTTTCCATCCCTGGTAATGATATTGTCATCATTTCTTCCTAAAATAGAATCTATTCCTTGATAGTTTGATCCACAGCCACAGTCTTTATTTAGTAATTTCATCGTGTCACCAATTCGATATCTTATGAGTGGCATAATGTGGTTTGTAAACGATGTTGCCAGCACATCTCCTACCTGCTTATTATTATTGTCATCAATTTCGACAAAACCCAGCAAAGGATTTGGGTGATAGTTCTTTTTATGACATTCTTCAGCAAACACTACGTTTTCAGCCGTCCCATAATAATCAAAAACCTTGACATTAAAATAATCCTCTATTGCTTCTCTTTGCCATTCAAACAATGTTTCAGAGTTTGTGATAACAGCTTTAAGGTGGTTCGTTTTTACATTTCTTTCATTTTTTGCAAGGCTAACAAAGTTATAAATAGATGACGGATACCCGATTATTTCAACAGGATTAAAACCCTCCAGCTTTTCCAGGTAATGATGAATAGCGCCTTTTGTTAAATGGTAAGAAGAAAATAATATTTGATTTTCAGCCTTATTATATCTCCAGAATGGAGGGCAACTATTCTCAATGCGTTGAATCATTCTACCTGCAAAAGTTGCCCTGCGATCTCCAAATTCTATTCCTAGAGACTGCTCATAATTGACTAACAATGCCATATACATCTTATAGGTATATCTATCCAAGTGAATTTTTAACGGGGTGCCTGTACTTCCACTTGTATTATTAATCCAATAAACTTGTTCGTTAAGATTAGTTGCAATCAAATCATTCGAATTTTTTTGAATTTCATTTTTTTCAAGGATTGGAAGTTTTTTGATGTCTCTTATATCTTTGATGTCCTTTAAAAGGACGCCATGCTCTAAAAACCTTCTTTTGTAAAAAGGCACATTATTAAAACAGTGCGTTATCATTTTTAGGAATAACTCATTTTGGAGGTCTCTTATTGCAGGTTTACTTTTCTCTTTACAGGCATTAATTTCGATCATGAGTTGATCACAACCCGAATACCTTTTCTTCTTTAACGTATATCCATACAAAGAAATCATTAAATTTTGTAAAAAAACAGGACTATTGAAGTACAATAAATCTTTTATCATATTAATGATCTATAGTGATTGTATTTAGAAGTTCGACTTTTTTTTCTTCCCATATTTTCATTTTTTCTGCCTTGAGCTGGGAAACTTCTTTTTGCAATCTTTCAATTTGCTCAAAAGCGGTATAAATACCCGATTTTATGCCATCAACCGAATTATCAACAAAAATTGCTCCTTTATTAAAATTCTCTTTCAGGATATTCCAATTTGAAGTAATAACTGGCGTTCCCATGTATACAGCCTCATATGCCCCTCTTTGCATCGTGTGATCTTTTGTCGTTAACGCGACTACAATATCGGAGGTTTTCAATAATCCAAAAAACTTTTCGTCAGACAAAAAATCTGTGAAGGTAATATTTGATGGAAGGCCATTTAATAGATGTTTGGTCTTATTTGTGATTTTCCCGGTTATATGAAAATGAGCTTCTTTTATTTCACTAACAGCCTCTATAAAACGGTCTAGAGGTTCATCAGTGGCAAAGGAATTAACTAAGGTTATATTAAAACGTTCTGAAAATTTAGGGACATCAATGTTATTTTGTTTAATTCGCACATCTTGCATCAAAAAGGAAGGAACAGACCATTCTTTTAGAATATTCTCTAAATGTGTATTGGTAACGATTGTGGTTACTGCATGTTTAGAAAAGAACTTATGCAGAAACATGGTTCTTTTCCATCTGGGATTTAAAAATGCACCCGTATGAGAATCAATACCATATTGCTTTCCAGACAATTTGCAATATATCAGAGCGGGAAAACAAGCGATAATGGGTGGACTCATAACGAAAACCACATCAGGTCGTTCTCTTAGAAGAAGAATGAAACTTGAAATCGTTTGAAGTAAATACTTGAGTAATACGGTGAGGTAATTACTGCCTAGGGACTCGTAATATACCATATGCGATTTACCACCTAATTCTCTCGCAATATTGTCGCTTCGGCTACAATAAGGGGCCCAAGATATAAATAATATTTTAGGGACATTTTTTTTCATATTTAGCAACCTGTTAAATGTATTCGCTTAAGCTATTGACAAGTGAAGGTAGCGTTCTCTTCCGTAACAAATTTATTCAACACTGACACCCGTTGGTGGATCAGGTGCTATAGTATCCCCACCGGGATTGTATTCAAACGCGCCCAAATCCGGCGCGGATTCAAAAAAAACAGTGCTGACACCCGCATTTACTGCAGCACTGATGGACTGTAAACGGTAATCGTTTGTAGATTCCTCAACAAACAAGGGGTTTGAACCTATTGTATCGCTCACTTGGCTCATGCCTCCGGCACTGGCTTGAAACCAGCCGTTATATGCAATATCAAGATTTGAAAATGCATCCTTGATTCTTGGCGAATCGCTTTGATAGACAAGATTATTTTTTATAATACCTCCATCTACACTTGGGGTTGAGGAACCAAGCGTAGACTCGAATCGGAAGGATTTACCTCCGATATTGACCAAAGTATTGTTTACAACACTAATATTTTTTA
>QIJL01000316.1 GCA_003232435.1 Flavobacteriales bacterium
CGATCTTTCACAAGCTAATTGAAAGAATGGTCATTGCTAAACCATCTACTTATCAAATGATTAAAGTAAGTAGCTAAATAGACACCTCAAAAATATTTTATATATCTGTTTACTAATTCAAGCCAAATAATGGGAGGTGGGTGCACTACAAATAAAATTTAATTGTCCACAGTTTTTAATATAGAATCTTTTTTATATTTTTGCGCTATGTTACACATATTACAAGTAATTTTCAAACATATAGTATTGATTTCCGGCCTATCTTTCCTGTTTTTGACTTCATGTGTTCAACCACGGAATGAAGTTCATCTAAAAGAGGTAGAAGTTTTGGTCAACCATGGTGAGTTTCTCAAAGCAAAGCAGATGATCGATTCGTTGAAGCAATTCACGCATATAAATACTGTTGAATCCAGGAAGATGGATTCTATCCTGGATGTGATGCACCGCATCAGACTCGATTTCTCTTTGGATGAAACTCAGGTTAAAAAACAATTAAGCCGTTACTTTGCGCAGCCGGATGATTCGTTGATCCGTCAATGGGAGAATTCTGGCAAGTTGGAAATGCGCCGTATAGATGGCAAAAAGCGCTATTTCAATAATGCGGTGCCTAATTTGTTTCGTCTCGATTCGCTTGCTGCTGTTCAGAAGGTTAGGGTTGACGGGAAACAGGTTAATTTGTTGAAGCTGTTTCGCCTGAAACATATAGCGGAAGTAATCCGGGAGAGCAAAGGATCTTCCAACCCGGTATTGCCAGTGAATATGATTTTGACCTATACGATCAAGGTTAAGCCCAATGCTGTTCCTGCTGGTGCAATCATACGCTGCTGGATGCCTTTTCCAAGAGCCGGAGATCCCCGCCAGCACGATATTAAGTTACTGTCATCAGACCCGGATTCAGCGATTATTGCCCCTAAAAATTATTTGCAACGTACCGTTTATCTGGAGAAAAGGGCTCGGAAAGATCAGCCTACAGTATTCAGAATTAAATTTTCGATGGAGTCTTCAGCTCAATATTTCAATCTAAAACCTAAGGATATTAAACCTTATGATAAAAACAGTGAACTTTATCGTAAATATACAGCACAACGCCCACCTCAGCTGGTTTTCAGTAAAGAAATAAGAAAACTGGGTGCCAGGTTGGTAGGAAATACGACGAACCCACTACTAAAAGTGGAAAAGATTTATACCTGGATTAGCGATTCCATCACGTGGGCAAGTTCTCTGGAATACAGTATTATGCCCAATATACCGGAATATGTTTTGGCTCACCGTCATGGTGATTGTGGCATGCAAACTCTGCTTTTTATGAGCTTAGCCCGATCGCAGGGAATTCCTGTGAGATGGCAAAGTGGCTGGATGTTATTTCCTGTGCATGTAGATCTGCATGATTGGAGTGAAGTTTATTATCAAGGGGTGGGTTGGGTACCGCTCGACCAGTCGTTTGGCTTACAGAATAGCCCTAATAAACAGATTCGTGATTTTTATATGCACGGGATCGATTCATATCGGTTAATTGTGAATGATGGCTATGCCCAGAAGTTATTTCCTCCAAAAAAATACCCACGTAGTGCTCCCTATGATTTTCAACGTGGCGAGCTGGAGTGGAAAGGGGGTAACCTTTATTTTAATAAATGGACTTGGCACATGGATGTGGAGTATATAATGAAGAATGGTAAAATACGACACGAGGGATCTGGGAAATTTTAGATTAACGATTTATAATTTAGTACATTGTTTTGGCTAAATAATATTATGTTGTGCTTCTGGAAACATTGTTAGTGGAAATTAAAGCAAAGGAAAACAAAATGAGAAAATTGTTGAGAAACATTATCCTAATGCTTTTGGTGGTATTACATCTGTTATATATTTGATACTGGGCCGTTTCCTGCATTAAGTCATAAACTCAAATCAATTTTTTTAAAGAAGAAATTAAAAAATCGATTTGCTCTTTTGTGTGAGATGACGTGACCACCATACGCAAAACGCCATCAGATCCCGAACCTACATATTTTACAAACTGTATATAAATGCCTTTATCCATCAACTGCTGCTGAATTCTTTCCATTTCCCCGCTGTTTTCTGTAACGAAAGTTACAATAGGTAGGTAATTGTCCTCTACATGAATGCCCAAATTATTAATTCCTTTTTTCAGGTATACCGCATTGTCCCACAATTTCCTGCGCAATTCCGGGCTATTTTTCACAAGTTCCAGCCCTTTCAATGCCGCCGAAACCATGGCATTTGACGGAGAGCTGGTACCAGTCATAACATTTCCGGATTTTACTGCACCAATGAAATTGGAGTTGCCGACAACAAAACCACCATAAGCTCCAAACGCTTTTGATAACGTAGCGCCCATGAACAGCCGTTCGGAATTCAAATGAAAATATTCATAAACGCCTCTGCCAGTTTCGCCTACAATACCCACGGCATGCGAGTCATCAACCCAGACAGCACCATTAAATTTATTAGCAATCTTTAAATATTTGTCAACAGGGGCCAGTTCTGCCCAAATGGGAAATAAACCATCGGTAGCGATCAGGGGTTTTTCACCATTTTTCAGGTGCTTTTCCATCTTGTTGCTTAGATTCTTCGCATCCAAATGTTTAAATTTCACTACTTTTTTCCCTGTAACTAATGCCCCGTCAGCATTGGAATAATGTGCCATTTCATCGATAAAAATAACATCATAAATTCCTGTTTTTTCAAGTGCCTGAAAACCTGCCATATCGCTCAGATAGCCGGATGGCAGATAAGCTGCATCTTCTGTTTCGAAAAAGTCAGCGATTTTTTCTTCAAGTTTTAATAAAAGGTTTGTGGTTCCGGTAATGGTCCGCGAGGTAGCGCTTCCTATACCAAACTTTTTTGTGGCATCTACAACAGCCTGAATCATTTTGGGATGTGACTGCAACTGGTAGTATCCGGTACCGGCAAAGTAAAGGTAATCTTTCCCGTTGATGGTTGTGACCGTCTTCACTTTACTGTCCATGATATACTGGAAAGGATTCCTGTGTGTAGCTTGTGTTTCTGTCGACATATTCTGATTCTTAAATGGTCACACTTTCCATGCTGTTTAAAAAATCTTCATCAAAATCGGCACCAATACCGATAGCCTCATCCAGTATCCATTTACCTTTTCCCTCATACTGAATACCTCCGGTCACAGGGTCTTCGGCTAACATCAAAGGGGAGTCCATATCATAATGGACAATATTTTTATTGGCCAGTACAAAATGCATCAAAGCTGTTAAGGCAAAGCGTGATTCCGACATACATCCAACCTGGCATTTAATTCCACTGGCCTCAGCTACAGCATTTATTTTCAATGCGTTATAAATACCGCCTGATTTTGATAATTTGATATTAAAATAATCGCAGGCACCCATGCTTGCCAGCTTAAATGCATCATGATGGTCAAAAACAGATTCATCGGCCATAATAGGGATAGGGCTGTTTTCCCTGACTTTTGCCATTTCCCGGCTATTCCATTTTGGAACCGGTTCCTCGCAATGTTCAATATTGTATTTACTCAAAGCCTGCAGGGTATTGATGGCAGTTACCGTGTCCCAACCCTGATTGGCATCAATCCTGATGTGGTAATCATCACCAACAGATTCCCTAATGGCTTTAATCCTGGCAACATCATCTTTCGTATTCGTTCCCAGTTTTACTTTTATTGCCGGAAATCCCGCTTTTTGAAATGCCAATGCATCATTGGCAACTTTCCGGGGAGAACCGATACTAATGGTCATGTCAGTATAAATTTCGCGGTTGTTGCTTCCGCCCAACAGCTTGTACAGAGGCAATTGCGCTTTTTTGGCTAGCAAATCATACAAAGCCATATCAAAGGCGCTTTTCATGGTATAATTACCAAAAATGGCCCTATCAATTTCAGATAACAGCTTCTCTATGGCAAAAGGATCCTTTCCTTTTATCAGTTTGGCAATTTGTTTGGATAGTTCGAATACGGTTTCCTGCGTTTCACCTACAATGGTTACAAATGGGGCACACTCGCCTGCCCCAGTTAATTCGCTGTTAGTATGGATTTTAATAACAATATTGGAAGCACTTTCGATAACTCCTAACGAAATAACAAAAGGCTCTTTGTAAGGTAGATTAAGTTTGATGATCTCTACCCCTGTGATAACGGTATTTTCCATGATTTTTATACTTTTCCTTTGAAATTTACACTCGTTTTTTGCTTGACAATGATACAAATTATTAACTAAAGTTTTGAACTTAATCTTCTAAATTGATTTTCAAAGACAAACAAAGACTGATGCTTCATAAAACACGGGTTTTAAGTAAAATACGTCATCAGTTTTTGTTTACGCCGCTTCGAGCAGCTTTTCAATTTTACAGTATATTTTTTCATAGTATTAATTGATTGGTTTCTGTTTGATATAAATTCCTGATATTTGACCTGAATGATTCATAAACCCATGTTTACAGTCAGAATTAGGGTTCATCACAATAATGCGTACTTTGCATGATGCAAGTTAAAGATTTTCAGTTTGAAATATTGCATGTCCCTGTATCCATAAGCTTTTCTTTTCAGCATTTTAATCTTGTTGTTCATACCTTCGAGTGGGCCTGTTGAAATTTTGTGTTCAAACCAGCTGAAAATACCAGTTCTATGAGCTAATAGTGAA
>QIJL01000127.1 GCA_003232435.1 Flavobacteriales bacterium
ATGTGGGAAGTTGGAAGACGATCGCTTCCGACTTCGGTCTTCCGACAAAAACGGATATTTAAAAAAAACGAATTTCATTCGTAAAAAAATCTATGTACTTGCAGTGCATAGTGGTTTAATTTGATTTAGAGTATTTGTTAGCTAAGCGCGTATCGGCTTGAACGGTTTGTAAACGGCCCATAGCGTGTAAAAAGATACTAACTTTTACTCAAACCATCTAAATATCCAAAAAATCCAACAATCCAAAGAAAATGACATCCTGTCAGTATTTTGTGCTTGGCATATTGTTTGACAATTAGTTAATGATTTTAAAATGAAGCACTAATATTTAAAGCACGTATAATGAGTAAGATTATTGGAATAGATTTAGGTACGACCAACTCCTGTGTCTCCGTTATGGAGGGCAACGAGCCTGTGGTCATTCCTAATGCAGAGGGTAAGAGAACCACTCCATCTGTCATCGCTTTCGTTGAAGGTGGCGAGATCAAGGTCGGCGACCCTGCCAAAAGACAGGCTGTGACCAACCCAACTAAAACCGTATACTCGATCAAGCGTTTTATGGGCAACAAGTTCTCTGAATGCAAAAAAGAAATCGATCGCGTACCCTATAAAGTGGTCAAGGGAGACAACAATACGCCACGGGTAGATATCGATGGACGTTTGTATACACCACAAGAATTATCGGCCATGATTCTTCAGAAAATGAAGAAGACCGCCGAAGATTATTTAGGAACAACCGTGACAAGAGCCGTAGTTACCGTACCTGCATATTTTAACGATGCACAGCGACAGGCTACAAAGGAAGCTGGAGAAATTGCCGGACTTACCGTAGAACGAATCATAAACGAACCTACGGCTGCATCTTTGGCCTACGGAATGGACAAAAAAGATACGGATCAAAAAATAGTCGTTTTTGACTTTGGTGGAGGTACGCATGACGTTTCCATCTTGGAATTGGGCGACGGTGTATTCGAAGTATTGTCAACCGATGGGGATACCCACTTGGGAGGTGACGACGTTGATCATAAGATCATCGATTGGTTGGCCGACGAATTTAAAAAAGACGAAAGTATCGACCTTCGCGATGATGCTATGGCATTGCAGCGACTACGGGAGGCTGCCGAAAAAGCAAAAATAGAATTATCGTCTTCGGCACAGACCGAGATCAACTTGCCTTACGTGACGGCAACGGCAACCGGACCAAAACACTTGGTACGTACCTTGTCACGGTCTAAGTTTGAGCAATTGATCGCCGATTTGGTCAAACGCACCATCGGACCCTGTGCGACCGCATTAAAAGCTGCCGGACTTTCAAAAAGTGATATCGATGAGATTATCTTGGTCGGGGGATCCACAAGGATTCCCGTCGTGCAAGAAGCCGTTGAAAAGTTCTTCGGAAAGAAACCTTCGAAAGGGGTAAACCCTGATGAGGTAGTTGCCGTGGGTGCTGCTATTCAAGGAGGTGTATTGACCGGCGACGTGAAGGATGTATTGTTGCTCGATGTAACGCCACTATCTCTAGGTATCGAGACCATGGGAGCCGTATTTACAAAGTTGATCGATGCGAATACGACCATCCCTACGAAAAAATCACAGATATTCTCAACGGCAGCCGACAATCAACCATCCGTGGAAATTCATGTGCTGCAAGGTGAGCGCTCAATGGCCACTGATAACAAGACGATAGGTCGTTTCCATTTAGATGGAATTCCACCTGCACAAAGAGGTACGCCTCAGGTCGAGGTAACCTTCGATATCGATGCAAACGGAATCATCAAGGTTTCCGCTACCGATAAGGTAACGAACAAGACACAGGATATTCGAATTGAAGCTTCCTCGGGATTGACCGATGAGGAAATCGAAAAGATGAAAGCCGAAGCCGAAGCCAATGCGGAATCTGACAAAATCGCCAAAGAGACTGCGGACAAGTTGAACGAGGCGGATAGCATGATCTTTCAGACCGAGAAGCAATTGAATGAATTCGGGGACAAATTATCCGATGACAAGAAAAAGCCCGTCGAAGATGCTTTGGAAGAATTGAAGAAAGCCTATGAGAGCAAAGACCTGACGGTAATTACCCCGGCTTTGGAGAAAATCAACGAGGCTTGGAAAGTCGCTTCCGAAGAAATGTATAAGGCCCAGGCCGAAGCACAACAAGGAGAACCTTCGGCTAACGGAGAAGAAGCTGCTGATGGCGATGCCACCGAAGGAGACAATGTCGAAGACGTTGATTTCGAGGAAGTGAAATAAGTTTCTTGAAATGTGAACTAAAAAGCACCATCATTTCGATGGTGCTTTTTTATTCCCACCAGTAGGTTTAATACCCCGACGCCTGCCGGACAGGCAGGCTTGCTCGAAATATAAAGATTAGTTCCTTTTAATGCCTCGTGGGCTTGCCCCGAGGTGGTTTACTTCTTCTGAATTTAAACTTACCTGATTTTCAATCCCCTAGAGGGTTCCCGCCCGAATCCTTTTACGATAAGAGAATCTTTTCGAAAAGTTACGGTGGCAAAAGATGAAGAGTCATTAGTATCTACCATTCCCTTAAAATTTAGATAGTGAACTCCATCTCTTTGAACATAACCTCCTGCATGGTTGTGTCCATTAAAATAAAACTTTACACATTTATACTTATCTATGATTGAAAGAAGTTGATCGTAATTCCATAAATTGTGCTGGTCAGATTCCCCCTGCGCCGGAAAATGACAATAAAAACCTACACGCTCCTTATTTTTTGTGGCAAGCATCAATTCGTTCTCGACCCATTTCAGTTGCTCGTTGCTTAATCCTCCGTTCCAGGTCTCTAGATTAGGCATGTTTTTAGTGAGCAAAAGATTGTAGATCGAATCGGTTTGTTGTTTTTTTAACTCGCTAAGTGCGCCATGTACGCTAAGGTCGTTTCCATCTAAAACGATAAAACGCCAATTATTTTCCGTAATACTATAATAGCGATTTTGAATATTCATTTTTTCAAAAATCAAAGGTTTTAAGGAATCTGGCACACTAAAATCATGATTGCCCAGCACATGATATTTATCTGATTTCAGACTGTTCCATATTGGCGCAACCGTGTCAAAGCTTTCGAAATCACGATCGATAAAATCCCCTAAATGAATGGAATAGTCCAATGAATGTTTATTGAGGACTTTTATCGCTTGACGCAAACGTTCGGGAGATTTTCTATAAAAACGGATTTCCGCTGCTTCGCAATTACAATATTGACAGTCGGCGACAACACCGATTTCAAATTCCGGAAATTCAAGCTCGCTAGTTGTCTTGGTATTGCAATTTGACAAAATTAAAACCGAGAGAAGCACGAATATTCTTTTAAACATAGCACAAAATTTAAATTTAATTTCGACCTTTTTTGGTAAAGATAGAAGACCGTTTTGTTTTAGAGGTTATTATTCATAAGGGACTTCGAAGAAGTCAAGTAGCCTGTCCTGAGCATTTCGGCGTCGCTCAACACGGGCTCTGTCGAAGGATGGATTTCGAAGAAGTCAAGTAATGATTCTTATGAGATAGCTAGACCTAACAGGTTTCCTGTGCTGAACTCATTTCAGTATTGAAACCTGTTAGGTCTTTTATTTGGCACGACAATTGTTTTTTCCTTGAAGTAAGAACAAGTAATTTCGCAATATGATAAGAAACTACTTTTTTATATTTCTTTTTCTTTTAACCGGAATTAACTCGGGTCTTCTTGCGCAGGAGTCACGGTTATTCGAAGTCGGCGATTTCGACCTTATCGGAAAAGTGAAGTCTTGTTTGGTAGTAGCGAACTACGGAAAGGAAGAATATGAATTCGATAAAGAAGGCCGTTTGACCAAATCGGTTACGCGGTACAGTGATTCAGACTACGATGTTACCTATTATAAACATAAGGAAGGAGAGCTTCTGGAAAAGCGAACGGAAAATTATCGCGATGGCGAATTCAAACCATCAACCTCTTTTGCCAGTTTTTTTACCGTTGACCAAATGGAGCCTCGAAAAGTGACTGAGAAAATATTTTCATACGATGAGGAGTTTTTAGATGCGCACCAATATGTTTACGATGCGGCTGGCAAACTGATCAGAATCGTTCATTCAGGCCCAGAAAGTGAAGATGAGACCCTGATTTCCTATAAGGGGGACGATCAGAATTCCGTCACGACTTTTATGATGAACGAAGTGGTTCAGAAAATCGTGAAGACATCGACAAATGAAACATCCGATAAGCGAACCGTTTTTACGACCCGATATTTAGATGGTAGCCCTAGCTCGGCAGTGGAAGAGGTTTTTTCCAAGATATCGAAATTGTTGTCGGAGAACTTGATGAGCTACGATATAGACTTGAAAAAGTTTATCACCGAAGAGAACAAGATCTACGAATATGACGAGCAGGGAATGCTTGTAAAGCTCATAACAAAGAAAGATAATATCGAAGAAGTACAAAAATATATCTATCAATATGATTCGGGGGATTCGGGCAATTGGGTAAAAGAGATTATAACGCCCGATAATTTATATACGACCCGTCGAATCAAATATTACCCGAAAGAGGAAGTCGTTAAACAAGAATAATTGTCTCTACTTGTAACTGTTCAGCCGAAGTGCTTTCTCCTCCCCTTTGTCATTCCGAACCTGCC
>QIJL01000253.1 GCA_003232435.1 Flavobacteriales bacterium
ATTATTCCGCTCAAGGAACGGATAGTGGACCGATTTTATGATCCCGTTACAATCGTCGGACGCAAGCTATTTGGCCCAAGAAAAAAGAAACTTCCACCAATAAAGGATTAGAGAAAATACTGAAAAATAACTTTGAGGGCAGGTAAACCAGATTTGAGCTACACGTCTAAAAAAGGTTGGATCCTATCTTCGTTCGGGGCCGGTTTCAACTTGAATTCCTGAATGGTCCGCACACAGGCGTTCCATCGTAATACCACATCCTCATTATCCTCAGGATGGATTTTTTCGGCTTTTTCATAAAATTCCATGGCATCTCGATAGTGCTCATAAGCTATGTATTCTACCCGCGGGGTAGATCGGCTTAGGGCCGTTTTGCCCAATCGTTCCGAAATAAGGCCTTCATAATAGAGCTGATTGTATTTATTGGTCAGTCGGGTGCATAACTCCTTCGCCTCAGATTCTGAATTTCGTTTTTGACCTCCGAATTGATCCGTAATGGCCAAAATAAGATTTAAAAGAGCTGGCTGGTGGTCGGGTTCGATCTTTAGAATATCCTTGCTAATACTTTCGGCCTGCCAAGGTTCGTTCAACAAACGATAATGCTGCGCCTTGCTCAGGGCATTGGGAATGGAGTCCTTTGAAAGTGGCTTGAGTTCTAACATAGAAAAAATATTAAACGATGACCAAAATTATCCGGAGAAGGAATTTACGAATTTATTGACGGATATTATGACCATAAGGCCTCTTTTTAGTCTGAAATCGTAACTATTCAGCTGAAGTGTTGTTTAATGCTCTAATGCCTTAATGCGTTAATGCTTTAGTAAAAGGCTAAACCCCAGGGCAAGCCCTGGACCCCTTAACAGGAATCGACCCAAGGGTCGAGGTATTAAACCCAGACCCCGCTGAAAAAGCGGGGTTAGTTCAACTAACAATTTTGAGTGCGTCCGCCTTTGGCAGACTCCTCAAAATCGAGTTTCATTAATAAACATCGACAAAATGTCTATTTTCACTATTCTCATCGATGAAAAGCATTTGAGAAGACCCATCAGCCGTTTTATGAATTGCTTAGTACGATCAAGTTGGCTCTACGTTCCCTGAAATCATCCAATACCACAAAATGGCGGCCCAAATCCACAGTACCGAACCGTAAATAAATCGAAGTGCAATAGGAGATGAAATCGACTTTCCTAGAAAGTGCCAAGTTACCCCACCGAAGACAAATCCTAACGACCAAAGCATGCCGACCATAATCGTTGCCGGCCACACCCAATCTCCATGCCAGTCATTCATGGTTGGGTACGACTTAAACAAAAAAGAAACGGGATAATATAAGAATGCACCCAAAAATCCCATGCTTAAAAGTCCCAATGCTCCTGTTATAATGAAGGCTATTGTAGAGAATTTAGTAGTAAAGGCGAGGGCTTTCCAGAATTCAAGCATATCTTTTGGAGGTTATCAATAGAATGATAACGTAGAAAGGCTACCATAAGTATACTCATGACACATGAAAAATCGGAGAATTTAGGATGCGTATTTTAGTTTCTAACAAGGCAAAATTATTAAGCATAGCCGTAGCTACCGTTAGAGGCAAAAAGACGCTTATAAAACTTCGGGTTTTCATGTGTCATGAGTATATTAAGAAGTATTCATAGTTTTTTTGTGCCCTAAGAAGGGCTTCCCAAATGAAATAGTGCATCGCCCTGATTGACGACCGCCTGGTGGTTAATGCAAAAAACGTAACCCTTCATCGGAGATTTGAGTTCTTTATAATGATGGGCAAAGGCATCTGTGATTATACCTATTACCTGACCTTTTTCAACATCGGTGCCATTCAGTATTTTCGGAATGAACATGCCTGCAGTGGGTGCTCGAAGCCATCGACGTTTTTGCAGATAAATTGTTTTACTTCCTTCCATAAACACGGGTCCGCTCATACCGAAATGTACCAATATATTCAGTATGCCCTGAACCCCCTTTTGTATGGAAAAATCATCAAAACGCATGCTCTCCCCGGCTTCATAAACAATGGTGGAGATTCCATTTCGAAAAGCAGTCTTCCGAAACGACTTGTTGATCAAGTCGGAATGAAAAGTAAAGGGAGCGTCAAAAATAGCCGCTAATTGTTCGCTTTTTTCGTCATCCAAGGTGTAGCGTATTTGCGGATAATTGTGGCGCCTGGCCCCTCCCGTATGCAGGTCGATACAAAAATCGATCTGTGGTAAGATCGCCGTCGTGTAATGATAGGCGATACGGCTAGCCAAAGATCCCGATTTGGAGCCTGGAAAACTTCGGTTTACATCCTTACCGTCGGGCAAATCCCTTGAAAAATGGATGAATCCGAATACGTTCAGAATGGGAACGGCGATAATCGTACCTTTTTTGATCTTGAAATATTTTTCATAGATCATTCGGCGAACGATTTCGATACCGTTTATTTCATCGCCATGGAGACCGGCCTGAATCAAAATCACAGGGCCTGGTTTTTTCGAATTGAAAACATAAATGGGAATATCGATCAAGGTCCCCGTCGGAAGCCTATCAATTCCAATGTATACCAATTTATCCTGGCCCGGGGCTATCTTCTCGCCACCGATGGTTATGGTTTTGTTCGTTTGTGGTTTCAAGTTTCTTGTTTCAGGTTTAACCTAGTGTAATGATTCATAAAAAAGGCAACTAATTTTTCGCCCTTTTTACTTTATGCTTCGTTAAAATTTTTAACCGTCCGCCTTTGGCGGATGCTTTGCCAACGCGCCAGCTGGCTCGTTCGCTAAAAATGTCTGCAAGACATTTTCTTAACGCTCCGTCCTGCCTTGCCTAAAGAAAAAATCGCATAAAAATTTTAGTCACCTTTCTTACAAATCATCACACTAGGTGTCTTTCGAACGAGTACGTACTATTTTCAAATCGATTCGTCTGTAAATTGCTACATTGCACCATTGCTCACTGCTCACCGCTCACTGCTTACTGTTCACTTCTTACTTTCTTCTTCTTTTACGTCCATTTCTTTCTACGTAATGTATTATTTCCTTGGCAATATTCACCCCTGTAGCGGCCTCTATACCTTGCAGGCCCGGGGAGGCATTGACCTCGATTAAAAGGGGGCCATTTTTCGATCGGATCAAATCGACGCCTGCCACTCCAAGGCCCAAATGTCTTACGGCGTTCAGCGCTATGAACTGTTCATCCCTTGTCGGGTTTATAGACTCTGTATCTCCTCCACGATGAACGTTAGAGCGAAATTCCCCGACCGCACTCAGTCGCTTCATACTGGCTACTACTTTTTTGCCGACCACGAAAATTCGAATGTCTTCACCATTACTTTCCTCAATATATTTCTGAATGAGAATACTGGTATCCATCTTATAGAAAGTGTCGATGATCGACTTTGCCGATTTTTTGGTCTCCGCTAGAATAACGCCCAAGCCTTGTGTTCCTTCCTGCAATTTTATGATAACCGGGGTGCCTCCCAAATGCTTTATCTGCTCTTCAATGTTATCGGGATTAATGGAAAACAAGGTTTCTGGAATCGGAATGCCCTTACGCGCCATTATCTGGAGTGTGCGAACTTTATTTCTGGCTCTGGTAATTCCTAAAGAACGGGCTGTACTGAATATGCCGTTCATCTCGAACTGTTTCACAATGGCGGCACCATGGCGAGTGACCTTTGCACCGATCCTAGGGATTATAGCATCAAACTCTTCCGTAATATTCTCATCCCTTAAATAAATCTGTGGCTTGCCCGATCCGAGCTTTACCGAACACTTGGTGTGGTCGACCTGTTGAACATAATGTCCGTGCTTTTCTGCCTCCTCCGCTATCCTTTGAGTGGAATAAACGTTCATGCTGACCGATAAGAGCCCGATATCCATGGTGGTGTCCGCTTGGTTTCGTATTTGGGACGTAATATCGGTATAAATTTTATGTTACGGCCAAGATGGTACGCATGAAATTATCGAGCAACGGAAAACATTAAAAATATGATTAGTTTTGCAAACTGTATGCTTTCATCTACGCAATTCCCGGTATCTCTACCAACACCAGGGTTCCAGCAGGTTTAGCCTCGGACTTATCTAACAGATCTTCTATGGTATAACCATAGTGCCCGCCAAATTTTTTGGAAAAAAGATCTAGCCTGTCCCTGGTCAAGATAAGTCCTAAAGAACTCTTTTTAAAAGGATTCTCGGCATTTCTTTCCTTAGTGATTTTTCTTCCTACACCATTGTCTTCTATCCTAATTTCAAGAATATCGGGTATTTTGGCCTTGGAGACCTTTATGCTCAACATTCTTTTTCCTTTCTTGTTGGATAAACCGTGCCAGATAGCATTTTCAACAAAGGGCTGTAAAAATAGTGCAGGCACCTTTACTTTCTCGGTATCAATAGCCTTGTTGACTTCCAAAGAGAATTCGATGTCATTTTTAAATCGATCATTTTCGATCTCTATATACATTTTCAAGATTTTTAGTTCCTCGGCCAGGGTAATTTGTTCTTCTCGTGAACTTTCTAGAATACCTCTGATCAATTTTGAAAATTTAACTAAATAAAAAATAGCTTTTTCTTGGTTGTTCTCTATTGTGTATGACTTTATAGAGTTGAGCGCATTAAAAATAAAATGTGGGTTCATCTGACTTCTAAGTGCATCGAGGCGTAATTGGGAAAACTTGTTTTCAAATTTCATGGTAAGCTTTTCCGTGCGTTCTCTTTGGGCCTCCGCGGAAATTTCCACAACGTTAGACTTGGTTTGGGCCAATTCTTCAGAAAGAGTACGGTTTATACTGTCCTTGATCATCTGATTTTCCAACAATTGGGAGACATATTTTTTTTGGACGGCCACTTTTTCCTTATACACCACTTTTTGTTCCAGACCTATGGCAAGGGCAAAAAATAGACTTTCAACAAGAATACCGATATAGAAGACATAAAGGATTTTTTTAAATTCATTTAAATCCTGAAAGGAGAAAAAGGAAATTATAAAATAAGCAACGGCCAATACAGTCATGCCAGAGATAATGTACCATTTAATTGACGTGTTTTGCTTAATAACCATGTAAAACAGCCAAAAAAACATGAGGTATCCCGAAGTGATAAACACCAATGGATGGAAGGAATAGATCAATTTGGAGGTTGGCACGGCAAGAGATAAGCCCCAAAGGCTTAAATATATTACCGAAATGACCAAATAGAAATAATTGATAAAACCAACGGATTTTGGATAACTGCTTTTAAGCTGCATGATCTCGATAATGAAATATGTAAAGAGCAGCGTGCCGAAAAGCTGTGCGGGATAATGCAGAAAACGTATAAATTGACCGCCCTCCGGGTTTTTAAAAAAACCGGAAAAAAAAACCCCTTCTATATATTTTAGCAGATTGGTGCCATTTACAAGGGCATAAAGGCTGTATAAAAGGTAAAAGCGTTTTTTATGGTGAAAATATTGGATAAGGAAAAAAATGAAAAGATAAAAAAGTACCACGACCACTAAAAACCCAAACCCGTTCTGGTTGCTGTTCTCCAAAAAGGATCTTATTGCGCTACCGTCCATATCCTTAGAGTGCCATTTTATTTAAAAAAGCTTCCTTTCTTACACGGGATACCGGTATCTTCTTTTTATTCGTTAGCACCACATAACCATCTCCTCTAAGGTATTCAGTAACTTTGAGTATATGAATTATGAAGGAATTGTGAATCCGAAAAAAAAAGGAGTCGGGCAATAGTTCTTCCAATTCCTTGAGTTTTTTGGAAACAAAAAGCTCTTTTGACGATTCCAAGAAAATCCTGGTGTAGTTGCCATCAGATTCACAATAGACAATATCATCGATTTTTACAAACAGTATTTTTCCGTTTACCGGAATTTGTATCATTTGCACATTGCCCGCCCGGGATAATGCGCTTAATGTTTCCTGAAATTGATTATGAAGACTTTCCGAACTGTTTGTTTTTTTTAGTTTTTCCACAACTATCTTAATATCATCCCCATCTATCGGTTTTAACAAATAATCCAACGCACTTTCCTTAATGGCCTGAATGGCGTACTGATTATAAGCCGTTGTAATGATTACGGCAAAGTTTCGATACTCTAATTTTTGCAACAAGGCGAACCCGTTCATTTCCGGCATCTCTATATCCAGAAAAACACAATCGGGTTTTAAGTAATTAATTCCTGAAAG
>QIJL01000433.1 GCA_003232435.1 Flavobacteriales bacterium
CCACCGCTTGTGCGGGCCCCCGTCAATTCCTTTGAGTTTCATTCTTGCGAACGTACTCCCCAGGTGGGATACTTATCACTTTCGCTTGGCCGCCCAGGACTCAAGGTCCCGGACAGCTAGTATCCATCGTTTACGGCGTGGACTACCGGGGTATCTAATCCCGTTCGCTACCCACGCTTTCGTCCATCAGCGTCAATGTATGGTTAGTCACCTGCCTTCGCAATCGGTGTTCTATGTAATATCTATGCATTTCACCGCTACACTACATATTCCGGCAACTTCACCATAATTCAAGACCGTCAGTATCAAGGGCAGTTCCACGGTTGAGCCGTAGTATTTCACCCCTGACTTAACGGCCCGCCTACGGACCCTTTAAACCCAATAATTCCGGATAACGCTCGGACCCTCCGTATTACCGCGGCTGCTGGCACGGAGTTAGCCGGTACCGTCAGCCATCTACACGTAGATGGGTTTCTTCCCGTATAAAAGCGGTTTACGACCCGTAGGGCCTTCTTCCCGCACGCGGCATGGCTGGATCAGGCTCTCGCCCATTGTCCAATATTCCTCACTGCTGCCTCCCGTAGGAGTCTGGTCCGTGTCTCAGTACCATACCCATCGTTGCCATGGTAAGCCGTTACCTTACCATCTAGCTAATGGGACGCATAGTCATCCTTTACCGTAACCTTTAATACTTTTATGATGCCATAATAGTATACTATGGGGTATTAATCCAAATTTCTCTGGGCTATCCCCCAGTAAAGGGTAGATTCTATACGCGTTGCGCACCCGTGCGCCGGTCGTCATCAGAGTGCAAGCACTCTATGTTACCCCTCGACTTGCATGTGTTAGGCCTGCCGCTAGCGTTCATCCTGAGCCAGGATCAAACTCTTCATTGTCGATTCTTAAATAAATTAAAGCACCAACTTTCGAATAATTCTCCCAGCCCTGTTTCTCGATCTAATTTTTACCCTGAAATATACCGAAACCCGTTCGGCATAAAAATTCAGGGCATGATTCTTATCTATCAAAACATACCTTATATATTTATATAAAGTAAGTAGTCTCTACAATATGTTAATGAACTTTCAAAAAAAATCGCTTTGTAGTTTTTGTCTCAAAGCGGGTGCAAATATAAAACCTTTTTCTTAGCTTCCAAACCTTCTTGAAAAAAATTTCAAAGTGTTTGGAAAAAGGATTTTAATATACTGAAAATCAATCATTCTCGCAAGAAAAAAAATCGAAATATTTTTGCTTTTTTGAAGTTCTTCCAAAATCTTGACATAGAACTGGTTTAAACTTATTCCATTCGCTAAAAAATTGCCCTTTTGCGCCCGCTTTTTGCCCTTTTTTCGTCCCGTCCGCCTATACCTCGACTATGCTCGGTACAAGTACAAGTGGCGGATGCAACTCAAAAAAGTCTTCAACTAGATGCAAAATGCTTAATCTTCGCTCAAATGCAAAAAGTTTAAACCAGTTCATAAACATGATTCGAGTTGGATTGAGAAAAAATGTCTTTCAAGAAAAGGCAACCTCGTCAATATATAATCCTATGCCATTATTGCTGCTCAAAAATCCAAATTTGATTTGCTATTGTTAGAGACTGTTTTGAAATATCTCGATTATTTTCTTATAGCCTCTTTTTGCGCATAACGTCGTTAAAATTTTGAACCGTAGCCCTGCTATGGCCTAGTTCTGCATCAAAAATAGGCAATAACAATTCTAACGACATATTTCAAAACAGTCTCTTAGACTCTAAGAGAAGAAGTTCCAGACCAAACCGAAACGTATGACAAAATCTCGATAGGGATAGTTCGGTGCCGAGTAAAACTCATTGGTCGTTCCGAACCCAGAATTGAAGTGTTCAGCTTTTAAATAAATGCGGGTTTGCTGTACGCGGGCATTTATAAAAAAATCAAGCATTGGATAGCCGCCCAATTTTTCAGTGTTCTGAATATAGAATTCTCCTAATACGGGATTGTAGGCATCCATATTATATGAAGTGAAATATTTCAAGGTCACACCTGTTTGGATATACATTGCCTTTTTGAAAACATCCGAAGAAAAATATAGTGTGTTTCTTGTAACCACTTGCGGAAGATTTAAAACTTGGTTCGCCTGAGAAACATTCTGATACATTATAGTGTTGTTCAATGCGAAACTCCCTAATCTGAATTCTTTAATGTATTTGACTTTAGTATGGTTGAGAACATTTTTCTCTTGAAAAGGCTTAATCGCTGATTGTTCAAACCCACTTTCAATAGAATTCCGATCTATCCCAAAGTAAGAATAATTAGCAACTGTGGTATAGTCTACGGACAGGTTTCCCCAGAAATTCGATTCAAAATTAAATCCAATTCCATTTATCTTCTCATTTTCAAAAGTCTCGGTATTCTGCCAATTGTAATTTGAGTACTCACTTTGATATAATAGGAAATTAAAATCTGGCATTCTTGTGGATGAATGCAAGGTAGCTTTCAAACGATTCTTTTCATTGATCTGATATTGCGCCGTCCCTTTCATTAAATTACTGGTCAGCTGCCCGGAAATAGTATATCGTACATCGGCATTCAATTTAAGGCCGCCAATTCGGTTAGCGTACTTGGCGCCCAAGGTTACCTCTTCTCCTTTTAACTGATTCTGTATTATCTGGTCCTCTGTTATCAGCCTACTATCAAAGTAATAATTATAGTTGTATAGTCCGAGACTGCCTTTCAGACTTCCTAAAACGGCATTGCTGAATTTCATATTAAACTCATTGAACATCGTTTTTAATCTAGCCTTGTCACTAACAGCTTCGAGAAACGCAGAACCAAAAAATTCATTTTGGGCACCATCGTCGAATTGATAGAAACGAGTTTCATAGTTAAAAGCATGTCCCAGGGCCAAAGATGTTTTTTCTGTTCTACTCGAGTCTTTTGTTTTTCGCACTAATTTATATTGATGATCCCAATAATATCTTTTGCCAAGTATTTTGTTCTTAACATCAGCGAACAACACATCAACACGTCGACGATCCGAGAATTCGGGATTACCCGATTCAAACTGCTCTACTTTATTGTTTAGCCCACCGTTTTCTTCGCCCTCAACATCTTGGGCCGCAATATGAGCCCTCATACTGTACCTCCTATTCTTTGTTTCGTAATTGACAGTTGTTCTAAAATTACCAGACTGTGCTTGATTAAATTGATATTTTCCTAGGGAGCGGAAACCCTTATAGGCCAGCGAGAAATTCAGTCGTGGTGAAGTATTGAATGTCAAGAGCGCATCAAGTAGTTGACCCTGTTCGAAAGTGGTCTTGAAAAAAAGATCCGATACCGGTGTCGGCACATTGTAGTAATCGATATCTTCAGTTTCCAGATAATTGAAGTGCCTTGCTTTGGCACCTATTTTAGGATACATGTTCGTTCTTTCAAAATCGACTCCCAACTTGTTATAGGGTTGGCCCACATTTGAGAAAGGCATCAGCTCGAAATTATCTTTTCTTAAGTAGTTGTAACGATATTCTTTCTGAATGGTCAATGTTGTGTCGAGATAGGTCGTATCCCTTGAGTGAGATATAATTTTGTAATCTTTTATTGAGATTTCAATTACCTCTGTTCCAGTGGTCTTGGGTGGAAGATTCCGGCCTTTTGTTTGGAGAAATGTAGAATCGATTTCTTTTTTCGGGGGAAGGGAATCTTCCTGTGCGAAAAGTGAAGAGCTGAAAAAAATTAAAAGTAAGAATAGGAAATGTTTCATTAAAACGAACGACAGCCTCTCATAGGAGCATTAATATAGGTCCCGCCCTTTACTGAACTAAATTCAGCACCGGCGGCGGGATTAACCTGCCTGCCGGCAGGCAGGTTCGATAACGTATTTAAAAACTTACCTGCGGCAATCTTTTAAATTCTATCTAATTAACAAAGTTAATTTTTTTGATGTTAATGCGATGTGAAAGTTTTTGCAACAAAACCTTAAGCATATCGAGACATATAATTCTAATTTTGTTTTGTTTTTGACATGTTTTTGGTCTTGAATTATAAACCCATACTTTGATCAAATAAAGATGTTATCTTTATTAATTACAAACTTAGATAGTTGTTTCCCAAAATTTTTGGTTCTAATACTAATTTAAAAGAATAGGTGAAGTATATTGTTTGCAGTGAACCCGGAACCTTTTTATTGGAAGAAAAAAATTCACCAGTACGCAAAGAGGGCGAAGCCTTGCTTCGAATTACAAAGATCGGTATTTGCGGAACCGACCTTCATGCTTATCAAGGCGATCAGTCATTTTTTACTTATCCCAGAATTTTGGGTCACGAACTGGCAGCTGAAATATTGGAGATTGATGATAACCAACAAGGAATGAAGTCTGGCGATAGTGTGATCATCATGCCTTATCTGAGTTGTGGAAAATGCATTGCATGCAGAAACGGAAAAACCAATTGCTGTACCGATATAGCCGTTTTGGGCGTACATATAGATGGAGGAATGCAAGAAGCCATTAGTCTTCCCGCTGACATATTAATACCTTCGGGCACTTTGACGGATAAGGAAATCGCTATAGTCGAACCACTTGCAATCGGCGCCCATAGTCTGCGCCGGGCGCAGATCAAAAAAGGCGAATCAGTATTGGTCATCGGTTGCGGTCCAATCGGTTTTGGAATTATAAAACTGGCACAGGTGGCTGGTGCAAAGGTCATCGCCATGGACGTAAATAATCAGCGCCTAAAATTCGCAAAAGAAGCTTTTGGAGTTGACGACCTTATCAATGCTTTGGAAAATCCTTTGGAATCACTGCTAGCTTGTAACGATAATGAGCTCCCTACTGTGGTAATCGACGCCACCGGTAATAAAAAAGCCTTGGAAACAGGGGTGCAATATATGGCCCATGGTGGAAAGTATGTATTGGTAGGTCATCATAAAGGCGACCTTAGTTTTAATCATCCCTTTATACATAGTAAAGAGACAACCTTGATGTGCAGCAGAAATGCAACTATGGAAGATATGCTAAAGGTAAAAGAGGTGTTGGAAAGCGGCGAATTCCCAACGGAAGCCTATATCACCCATGAGGTACCCTTTGTGGAAATGATAGAAAATTTCGATGCTTGGATAAAACAGGAAACAGGTGTTGTCAAAGCCATGCTAAGTTTGTAGAAGTGAAAATCATATGGCTGTAGTTACTTATAAAAAATTAATTGAAGTATTTGAACAGATCCTTTCCGATACGGGGTTTTCTGAGACAGAGTCCGAGTTGTGCGCGAAGATATTTGCGAACTCTACGGCCGACGGCTACCATTCCCACGGTGTAAACCGATTCGGGGAGTTTTTAAAAACCATTACCGATGGCCATGTGCAACTAGGAATAAAACCAGAAAGGGAATTGGCTCTGGGAAGCTTTGAACGTTGGAACGGAAAATTAGGTGCTGGTCCGTTAAATGCCGATTTCTGTACAAAACGGGCAATCGAATTGGCCAAAGAATCGGGTATGGGGTGTGTCGCACTTCAAAATGGAAGTCATTGGATGCGAGGAGGATCCTACGGTTGGCAAGCTGCGGAAGCGGGATGCATAGCTTTATGTTTTACGAATACTTCCCCCAATATGCCCTCTTGGGGCGCCAAGGAGGCCAACACCGGAAATAACCCGCTGATAGTGGCAGTACCTAGGGAAGGAGGACATATTGTTCTCGACATGGCATTGTCACAATTCTCCTATGGGAAAATGTGGAATCTGTCCATGAATGGAAAAGAGCTTCCTTTCGAAGGCGGGTACAATGCCGAAGGGGAATTAACGACCGACCCGAAAGCAATTCTGGATTCCAAAAGATTGCTCCCGACAGGCTATTGGAAAGGATCCGGACTTTCTATTTTAGTGGATTTATTAGTGACCTTACTTTCTTCAGGGAAATCAACAGCCAAGATCGGGGAAATGGAAGCCGAGTACGGATTATCACAAGTGTTTATTTGTTTCGATGCCAAGCAAATGAACAGTGATGGCAGACATAAAGAACTGGTTGATGAAATTATCCATCATGTTACGAATGCCGCTCCTGAAAAAGAAGGAGGCACTATTGAATACCCAGGTAGTCAAACCAGAAAAAGAAGAGCCAAGCACATGAAAGAAGGTATTCCCATTAATGATGAAGTATGGGATAAGCTGTTGGCCAGAGTTTAGATTACCACGCTAACATTCGTGTGATTAAATTATAATTGCCAGAATCATTTTCAAGAACCAATGCTAAAAAGTCATTTTAAGATCTTTGACGAAGTCGGAACCGACGAAGC
>QIJL01000315.1 GCA_003232435.1 Flavobacteriales bacterium
TGGAAACCGCCGACGTCGCCTTAATGTCTGACAAGATCGAGAACCTTCCTTTTGTTATCGGGCTTAGTCGAAAATCTAAAAGTATCATAAAACAAAACTTGTGGATCAGTCTTGGTATCGTAGGTGTTTTGATACCGGCCACACTAATTGGTTGGGCAAGCATAGGTATGGCGGTAGCTATACACGAAGGTTCTACATTGATCGTGGTGCTCAATGCTTTACGATTATTGAGGTATAAAGATAAGAAGTGAACGCCTAAACGGCATTTGGCGATAAAAAGAAGTACACGACAAATTTCCCTTTTCTCTTCAAAAGAAAACCATTTTACCTGATTGCCCTCCCCCGGCCCCCCGAAGTGAATTCGGGGCAGGCTCTCCAGAAGGAGGGGGGCAGATCCAGAAAAAAGTCAGAGATTCAAAGCTGTCGAGAAACAGTTCCCTTCCGGCAAATGGCGGGGAGGGCCAGGTCGGGGACGATTCCAAGGCGAAACTTTCTAAACCTGCCGGACAGGCAGGCGAAGTGAGGAATCTCAACCTGTTGGGATTTCTCTTTGGAGCCTGTCCTGAGCGGAGTCGAAGAGCCCATACTTCGCTCTGTCGAAATGACAGATCAATGATTTTCACTGTTTTACTTAGAGACTGTTTTGAAATATCTCGATTATTAATCGAACTCAGGTTAAGACGTAAGACCAAACTGTAACCGATCGGGAATCAATATTGAAAGCAAAGTGTTTTTAGCTATTTCAGGACAATGTCCAAAATCTAAAAAAGCAAGGTGCCGAGCATTGGTTTACCGTGGATCATCAGTGATTACGGCTATTGATGCAGGTTTCAAAAAAGTTTACCGGACAACAAAGATTTATAATGAAAAAAAAGAAACTCGATCTAGGGGATATAAAACCTAAGTCTGAAAAAGAGCATAGCCGCGATGATGGTCATGATCATAGTGGGCGATCAAGTAATTTCAAGGCTTATTTACCTGCCTTGATCAGTTTTACAATGCTCATTATCGGTATTGCCTTAGATTATGTCAATGCCACTTTCTTTAAAGATTGGGTACGTATTGTGTGGTATGGCATAGCCTATTTGCCAGTTGGCTTCCCTGTGATAACGGAAGGTTGGAAAAGTATCAAGAGCGGAGATTTCTTTACGGAGTTTTTCCTAATGTCCATTGCCACCATAGGCGCATTCGCCATTGGCGAATATCCCGAAGGCGTGGCCGTGATGTTGTTTTATGCTGTTGGAGAACTATTTCAAAGTGCTGCGGTAAGAAAAGCCAAAGGAAGTATTAAGGCATTGCTCGATGTTCGTCCGAACGAAGCCTTGGTATATCGCAACGATAATTATGTTCCGGTAAATCCGGAAACGGTGGAAATCGGAGAAAAAGTGCAGGTGCGCGTTGGCGAGAAAATCCCATTGGACGGTATTTCGCTTTCCGAAAAAGCTTCTCTGAACACTGCCGCACTTACCGGCGAAAGTAAACCCGACAGCATCAAAAAAGGCGAAAAAGTATTTGCAGGGAGTATTAATCTGGAAGGTGTTATTGAAATCGAAACCACCAAAGAGTTCAAGGACAGTTCAATTGCACGAATTCTGGATATGGTCCAAAACGCCACCGCAAGAAAGTCGAAGACCGAATTGTTCATTAGAAAGTTTGCAAGGGTCTATACGCCCATTGTAGTTTATCTTGCTATAGGTCTGACTTTAATTCCCTATTTCATTGTAGATGATTATGTATTTAGTGATTGGTTATACAGGGCATTGATTTTCCTTGTTATTTCCTGCCCCTGTGCTTTGGTCATCTCTATCCCTTTGGGATATTTTGGCGGATTGGGCGCAGCATCCAAAAACGGAATACTTTTCAAGGGAGCATCCTTCCTCGATGCAATGACCAAAGTAAATACCGTGGTAATGGACAAAACGGGAACCCTTACCAAAGGGGTCTTCAAAATCAAGGAAATTAAATCGATTCAAATCGAAGAAAAGAAATTTATGAAGTACCTAATGGCGATGGAAGAACAATCGACCCATCCCATTGCCAAGGCAATTATGGAGTATAAAGCCGAAGGCGACGATTTTGAAGCGTCCAATGTATCTGAAGTTGCGGGGAAAGGATTAAAAGGAACAGTCAACGAAAAAACCGTTTTAATTGGAAATAAAGTGTTGATGACTTCCAACAAGATCGAAGTCCCATCTGAAACCGATGACATTGTGGAATCCATCGTTATGGTCGCCATCGACGGCAAATTCGCCGGCTACGTAATCATTGCGGATGAACTGAAGGAAGATGCACACGAAGCTATCGAACAAATCCGGGAATCCGGCATTTCAAAAATCATTATGCTTTCCGGCGACAAGGACTCCATTACCCAACAAGTCGCAAAAGAAATGGGCATCGAGACCGCTAAAGGCGGTTTGTTACCAGAAGATAAGCTCAACGAAGTTGAGCAATTGAAAAAGCACCCTGACACCAAAATAGCTTTTATTGGCGACGGCATAAACGATGCGCCTGTATTGGCTGTGAGCGATGTTGGCATTGCAATGGGTAGTTTGGGTAGCGATGTGGCCATTGAAACGGCAGACGTTATCATCCAGACCGACCAACCGAGCAAAGTGGCGAAGGCAATTAGAATAGGGCGTTCCACTCGTCGTATCGTATGGCAGAATATCGGTTTGGTATTTGGGGTAAAAGTAATTGTCCTGATTTTAGGAGCAGGTGGCTTGGCAACAATGTGGGAAGCCGTATTTGCAGATGTAGGAGTGGCATTGTTAGCCATATTAAATGCGGTACGATTGCAAAAAATGAACTGGAAATAGCCCGAATTCCCTAGTGTCAAGTCAAGTGTAAAATTATGGATAAGTCGCCATTATTTTTTGAATTTTACGAAATAAGAAAAAATAAGCATAGCCGTAGCTACCCGTAGCTACGTGAGTTTTTTGTTATAGAACTCGTCTTGAGTTATTGTTTGGAACCGAGAATGAAGGCTTTTGTACTCTAATGAAGTCATTTTTTGGTTGCATCCGCCTCTGGCGGACGGAAGCTAAAAATGGCAAAATTAGGGTGCAAAATGCGAAATTCGCAGGTAAAATAATAACTCAAGACGAGTTCATAAAGTAAAAACGAAAAAGAATCCGCCCATTGGCGGAGTTGCGTCATTTTATACTTGACTTGACACTAGTTATGGCCAGTACATAATATAGGAGGAGATCAATTAAGATATTATTCCTCTTTTAAACAGTTCGGTTTCAGGGGAAGCTTACAGCTTTAGTTTTGGGTTAGAGATAGAATGATTTTTGGTTTATGCAGTCTGTAACTTTCCTTAAAAATGGGCGATTGATTTGTTAGGATTGAATTTCATGGGCGTAAACAAGAAAGCAACTTGCCCTTGAGCGCCATGGAAAGGTACGTATACCGTATCTGCACCCATATAGGGTCCATTTTTTTCACATTAATATGGCATCTCTATATATTCGTCAGGAATATAAAAACAATCTTATGAAACTATTAAAATTTTCAATATTGGCCTGGGTCGCTCTGATATCAAATCTCGAGCTTCATGCACAAACCTTTGATTTTAAAAAAGGAGAGGTGTTGGATATCTTACTATTGACCAATAAGCCCGATTGGGAGAAACACTTTGAAAAGTATAAAGAAACCGCTTTCCCTGTTGCCAGTGAAATGAGCTATCGACCATTGCCTGGCTATTATAGCATATCTAATTATACACAAGGTAACCATCAGCCAGAAATATTGCTTTTCGGGAAGTGGGAAAATATAGAGAAACGCGAAAAATTCATTGCTGAAATTGATAAAAGAGTGCCAGATTTTCATAAACAACGCCAAGAGATGTGGTCTTATTTTGGTTTAACGTATTACGAAATGGCAAATGATATTTCATTTACAATAAGCAAGGAAAAGTATAAGGTAGTGACCGCTTATTGGAAAGATGAAAGTACATTGTTCGTTGAATTTAAAACAGATTGGCTCAAAAAATCGAATAAGGCAGGGGGAGAAATCATATTGGAATTAACGAACGGAAAATCGCCTTTTGGGTATTATCACAATCCTGATTATTTGGTAATTACCCAATGGGAAAACAAAGCGGCATTTGAAGATTTCTATGAAGAAAACCTGAAAATGGATTACAAAGGGGTAAAGCACCTTAGTCAATTTGCTTTAAACTAGGTAGTTTAGAACATCGTAATTCTCTTAAATCAATATGCAGCCTACATAATAGAATATGAGAACAATATTAAATCAGCTGGTGTATTTTGCATTTTTTCAGAGCATTTTTTTACTGTGCATTTATTTGTTTTCCGCTAAGAAGAGGAAAAACATAAACGGGTATGTCGCCTTTTTGGTATTTGTTTTACTCATTGGTCTTAGTGGTCGTATTTTGTATATATCAGAAATATTCGGAAAAGATCATCGTCTTATTGCTTTTTCAGAGTTTGCCAATATGTTGTTTGGATCCACCATATTCTTGTTCACCAAATCGGCCTTATGGAACAAACGGTTTTCGTACCAAGATCTAGTACATTATATACCAGGCCTATTTTATGGCCTTTTTGTGATTTTCTATTTTATGTTGCCACCTAGTGAGGCCGTTGCCTCCAGAATAGAAAGTGGTGAGTTGACCAGAACGGTCACTTTGTTTATTGGGGTGGCCCTATTGTTCAACATTACTTATTGGGCATTGAGTTTACAGCAATTTTTGAAGTTTCGTAAAAATTTGAACGACGAATTGAGTTACACTATAAAAACCCAATTTTTCTTCAATTTTTTAATCGCCATAGGTCTCTGCCTTTTGTCTTGGGTAATCGTATACTTTATAAGTGTTTTTGGCTTTGAAATGATAGAAAGACAGGCTAGGGAATCTATTTGGTTGAGTATTGCGTTTATCATTTTGTTTATAACGTATTACGGTATGATCGCCCCTGATCTATTCAGAACAAAGTCGATGGAAACGGTTAGAAAGTACACTCGATCTAGACTGACCTTAGCAGATTTAGATAGGCTGAAAGCCCGGTTAGAAATGTTGATGGAAGAAAAAAAACCCTATCTGAACAATAAATTGCTCAAGGCCGAACTCGCCGAAATGTTAGGCGTTAGTAATCCTGAACTGGCGCGTTTGCTGAACGAAAATATAGGAATGAACTTTTTTGAATACGTCAATTATTATCGCGTTAAAGAGTTTGTGATATTGGCTAGAACAGACAAGGCCAAAAACCTCACTTTTTACGGTATCGCACAAGAAGCGGGCTTTAATTCTAAAACTACTTTCAATAAATCGTTTAAAAAATTAATGGGCACTTCGCCTTCAAACTATTTTAATGTTCAAAATTCTTAAACTATTGGGTATCATGAAAAAATTAATTGTCACACTCTTATTTACTGTAGGTTTTTCAACATTGTGCGTAGCGCAGTTAAGAACACCAGCACTGAGCTCTTCAGCAGAAATCAAACAAACTGTAGGGCTGATCACCATCGAAATAGAGTATTCACGCCCAAGTGCGAGAAAACGAAAAATATTTGGGACAGATGGGTTGATCCCTATGGACAAATTTTGGAGAACGGGGGCAAATGCAGCGACTAAACTTGTTTTTAGCGATGCTGTTTCAATAGGGAACAAAGCATTGAAAAAAGGAACGTATAGCATTTTGACCAAGTACACTGCCGAATCTTGGACCATCTATTTTTATCCGTATGAAAGTACAAACTGGAATGATTACGTAAAACAAGAGCCAATACTCATAGTAGATGTTAAAAACGACACGAGTAAAGAGTATATCGAGACCTTTACTATTGGTCTTGATGAGGTCACCATGAACAGTGCGAACTTTGTTTTGGGTTGGGCACAAACAAAAGTGGTGCTCCCCATAAAAGTGGAGGTACATGAACAAGTAATGGCCAATATAGAGCGTGCTATGGCAGGGCCGAGTGGTAACGATTATTTTCAAGCAGCATTGTATATGCATGAAACCAATACAGATTTAAACAAGGCACTTGCCTATATTCAAAAAGTTACAAAAGGCGATAGCCCCTTATTTTTTCAGGTGTACAGAGAAGCGCTTATCTTGTCTGATCTCAACAGAAATTCTGATGCCATCAAGGTTGCCAAAAAAGCACTTGACTTGGCTGAAAAGGCGGGTAACGATGATTTTGTTCGTTTAAACGAAAAGTTGATTGAAGAACTATCGAGTTAGTTGGGCATGCTCACAAGGCCTCTTTTGTCTTTCCGAGGCACGAGGAATCTCGACAAATGATTTTTATGGTTCTGTTGTGAAATTAAGGAGCTAGTTATCGATTTCGGTAAGAGGTTCATACGTACCGTACAAGACACGTGAAAGATGGCATCGGCACTCCGAAGGGATTCTTTACTTCGCCTACCTGCCGGCAGGCAGGTTCGGAATGACACAAGGGGCGCATTCTCAGCAACAAGACACTTACGACACCACAAGTTGCACTTGTCCGCCGTAGGAGGAAATTGGCGAGAGCGGGGGGTGAACTGTTAATTCAATTAATAGTCTTGGCCCTATGTCGATTCGAGTGGGTAAGATAAAAAAAACAGTTTTGAGAATGACAAATTCACAAGACATATTCGGTATAGCATTAGGGCTACAAGAGCCATGGCATATTAAATCGGTTTCATTTAATAAAGAGGCTCTCAATTAGATATTCACTTAGCCTTTACAAAAGGCCATAAATTCAAAGGAGAAGACGGTAACGATTATACTGCACATGATACCGTTGAACGCACGTGGCAACATTTAAACCTTTTTTCAACACCGTTGTTATTTGCATATCAAGGTCACAAGGGTTGAACAAAAAGATTGGTGGAATAGTGAAATAGCCAACGCTAAAAGCCACCATACCACCAAAAAATGAGCACAGAAATATTTTTAGACACATATATAGAAATTATTATTTAAGTATTTGCTTAAATACGTAATTAATTATATATTTATACGTCCAAGGTAAATAATATGAAACTAGAAATCACCTGTACGAGAGCAGAAGCAGACCAAAAACAGTTACAAAGCTGTATGGCAACATTAGATAAAATGGAAGGGAGTTTTCATGGAATATCAAAACTGTTATCCATTTCAAGTAATGAAGTTCGATTAAAAATTCTATATCTATTGAATATGGAGAAAGAACTATGCCCCTGTGATTTAGCTGATATTTTAAAAATGAGTGTTCCAGCAGTTTCGCAGCACATTAGAAAGATCAAAGACGCTGGTATTATAACTGCAAGGCGTGAGGGACAAACATTGTATTATTCATTAAATGAAGATGAAACGGATATTTTGGATAATATCTTTAAATCGATAAAATTAAAAAGAAAAACAGCATAGATTTTATAGTTATGAGTACAAAAAAAACATCAAAAAAAGCGGCGTATACAGGTCTTTTTGCGGCTATTACATCTTCAGCCTGTTGCATACC
>QIJL01000213.1 GCA_003232435.1 Flavobacteriales bacterium
TTAAAGTCTTTGCATTTAGCAAACACCATTCAGTACTTGAACGTACCAAAAGTCGATTTGTTTTACTGTCGAACATCTCGACTACGCGAACCGAAATTGCACCTCGACTTTTTTCGATGTGCGTTCGAATATGAATCACGTCGTTTAGTTTGGCCGCATTTTTATAGGTAATGTTGTGGTTCATGACCACCCAAACTACCGATTCTTGAATTTCTTTTGAAGCCTTGCTCTGCCAGTGTTCTTTTGATATATCTTGTATCCACTGAACATAACGTACGTTGTTCACATGCTCGAGCTCGTCGAGGTCTTCGGTTTTGACTATGAGGTTTTTTTCAAAGGGTTCCATTTTAGAGACTGTTTTGAGAACTATCATACCGACGTGCATTTTGTGAGGATCCCCCCGACCCTAAAGGGAGAATCGGGGAAATCTTCATTCCGTCCTTTAGGATTTGAGGAAAGAGAATGAAGATTTAGGCCTATTTTGGGCCTTTCTTTCAAAATGTACAGCGGGCCAATCATAAATTTCAAAATAGCCTTTTATCTCTTCGAGATTGTTACCTCGAAAAGTTTGTCCCAATTTTTGCCGGTAACAAAAAAAGTCTTCCTAGTAGGGTGATAGGCGATACCGTTCAAAACATTGGAAGTAGGGTTCCAGTCGGCTCCTTTGGTCACATTTTTATCCAAGCCTCCAAAATTTACGACGCCTTCAATGGCACCGCTTTCCGCATCGATAATCATCATGCTCTCTTTTTGATAGACATTGGCATAAATTTTTCCGTTGATGTACTCGAGTTCATTTGCCCTATTAAAAATCGAAGTGTTGGTTACCGTTTCAATATAACCCTCCTCGACCAAGGTTTCAGGATTCAAAAACCAAATTTTTTCTGTACCATCACTTTTAAATATTTTTTTCCCATCGTTGCAGAGACCCCAACCTTCCTTACTCTCGCCATATTGAAAACTATCGACTTTTTTGAATTCCTTTAAATCATAGATAAAACCCGTTTTTCCTTTCCAGGTCAGTTGATAAATTTTATCGTTCATGATGGTAATACCCTCTCCGAAAAAAGTATTGTCAAGATCGATTTGATTTAAGACCTTGCCTGTTTTGAAATCTAGCTTGCGAAGCCATGAGGTGCCCCTGTGGCCAGTGCTCTCGTATAAGGTGTCGTTGTAAAATTCTAGTCCTTGGGTATAGGCCTTGTCGTCATGCGGATAGGTGTTTACAATTTCATAAGTATATACTTCTGGAGCCTTTTCAGATAGCACTTTTATGTTTTTTGTGATTTCGGCGCTGCCATCTTCGTAGGTAACCGTGGCCTTTAAGATCCTGCTGCCTAATTTCGGGGCATTCAATGTGATTTTATCGCTGAACACAGGTAACTCTTTACCATCAATGGAGTAAACGACCTTACTGATCGCCTTTCCCTTTTTATTATCTATGGCTATACCAATGGCCTGGTTTTTTTGGAATTTATTTTTTCCGCCCTCGAGATCGATTCCGAACAATGCGGTTTTTGAATCACCGCCTCCACAGGCCATAAATAAAAGTGGTATCAATAAGGAAATCAGAAATTTAGTCATAGTTATGTACGCTGTTTCATTTACCGCACAAAGTTAAACGATTCTGCCGAAAGGTTCAAAGTCCTTCAATAACCCTTGGGAAGGGCAGTCCCAAGAAACGGTATTCGGCCAAAAAAGTCTTCCCCTAACCCCCCGAAGTGAACCTGCCTGCCGGCGGGCAGGTTCGGGGCAGGCTCTCCGGGGGAGGGGAATAGGTTCTGAAAAGGGGTGTACGACAAATTTCCTTTTTCTGTTTAAAAGAAAACCATTTTATCGGATTGTTCTCCCCCGGCCCCTCCGATACTTCGACTACGTTCAGCACAAGCGGAGGGGAGTGGATCCAGAAAAAAGCTAGGGATTCAAAGCTGTCGAGAAACAGTTCCCTCCCGCCAAATGGCGGGGAGGGTCAGGGTGGGGACGATTCCAAGGCGAAACTTCTCAAACCTGCCTGCAGGCAGGTCTGTTGGATTTAGGGGAATTTGTCGTGCACCCCTGAAAAGGACAAAAATCCATCCTCTTAAATAATATTTTGACCCTATTTCGTCTTTTCTTCCATCTGATGGGATATGACCATGGGAAGAAGGGGGGGGGGATGGATTCGGAAAAAGAACAAAGTCAATCTTTTCGAATAACATTTCAATCTTGGTTTGCCTTTTCTTTCGTCTTGCGGCACATGTATCTTTAGAGAGATATGCCCGAGAAGATGACATACTGGTTTTGAAAATAATAAAGTTTGTTTTTTGGATGGGTTTTATACGTGCCCGATGTAGTCTCCCTCCTCTGGAGGGGTTAAGGGCGGACTTTTCAGAGGAATGTCTATTGCTAGAACACGCCTTTTTAGAGGAGAGAGGTTCTAACCTAGATTGAAGTTCTTTCTTCAATATGGCCTGACAAGCCCTCTTTCTCCATCAATTGAAGAAATATGACTAGGCGCGTTTGGAATTTGATTTTTGTTCGTCGTATATTTGCGGTTCGGCAAGTCCTACACGACTAGCTCCTGTAGAATCCCCCAGGGCGGGAACGCAGCAAGGGTATACGGTTGTAGCGGTGCGATGTAGGTAGCTTGCCGTTTTTTTTACCCTGAATCTATTTCAGGGTCTGCCGACCCGAAATTTCAGGATTTCGGTATTCCAGAACCAGCCGGCCAGCCGGTTCAGTTCAGGGTCTCTTGTAGAGTTTCCAGAATTTCGTTTTTCCATCAAGTATTTTTCCAAGGTTTTTCGACTTCCTCTACATCATATAATTCGTTACTTTGCATCAGTTATGTCACAAAAAACAGTTCTTGTTACCGGGGGCTCTTCGGGCATCGGAAAATCAATTGGTTCTTTTTTAAAATCTAAAGGATACCTGGTCTACGGAACCACGAGGAATAAATCCAACCATCCTGATTTTTCTGAATTCCATCTTTTAGAGATGGATGTCAGGAATGTGGACAGTATTCAAAGTGCCGTTCAAAAAATAATTTCAAAGGAAGGAAGGCTAGACATTCTGGTAAATAATGCTGGAATAGGAATTACAGGCCCGATAGAAGAAACCCCCCACGAAGAAATATTGAAAGCTTTTGAAACTAATTTTCACGGACCATTGAATGTAAGCAAAGCCGTGTTGCCACAAATGAGAGAGCAGGGTGGGGGATATATTATCAATATTACCTCCATTGCCGGGTACATGGGTCTGCCCTTTCGAGGAATTTATTCAGCGACCAAAGGTGCCATTGAATTGACCACGGAAGCCATGCGAATGGAAGTCAAAGATTCAGGTATTCATATTTGTAATATTGCTCCGGGAGATTTTGCTACCAATATCGCAAGTGGCAGGTATCACGTTCCGGTTTCGGAAAACTCGGCCTACAAAAAATATGGTAAGACCCTAGAAATGATGAACGCCCATGTTGATAAAGGTCAGGACCCGATTTTGGTGGCGAAAACAGTTTTTAAGATCATCAATACGACGCATCCAAAAGTGCACTACAAGGTAGGTGCGCCAATGCAAAGATTTTCCTTGGTCTTGAAGAAGATCCTGCCGGACAAACTGTACGAGAAATTATTGATGAACCATTATAAATTGTAGTTTTGCCCCGTTCGTAAATCCCCTGCAAAAGGGAAGGGGTTTTAATATTCAAATAAAAAGAAAAAATGAAATTTTTTATAGATACCGCCAATTTAGATCAGATTCGTGAAGCCCAAGAATTGGGAGTGCTGGACGGAGTAACCACTAACCCTTCATTGATGGCGAAAGAGGGAATTACAGGCAAGAACAACATTCTGAAACATTATGTGGATATCTGTAATATCGTTGATGGTGATGTTTCGGCAGAAGTAATAGCGACCGATTTCAAATCGATGGTAAAGGAAGGCGAAGAACTTGCTGAACTTCATGATCAAATCGTCGTAAAAGTGCCTATGATTAAAGATGGCGTGAAGGCGCTTAAGTACTTTTCCGATAACGATGTCAGCACAAATTGTACTTTGGTGTTTTCACCTGGGCAAGCCTTGTTGGCCGCCAAAGCAGGTGCCACATACGTGTCTCCCTTTATCGGCCGTTTAGATGATATTTCTACTGACGGATTAAACCTGATCGCCGAGATTCGCCATATATATGACAATTATGCTTTTGAAACGCAAATCTTGGCCGCCTCGATAAGACATACCATGCACGTTATCGATTGTGCAAAAGTCGGAGCAGACGTAATGACCGGACCTTTGTCTTCCATTGAAGGATTATTAAAGCACCCGTTGACCGATATAGGTCTCGAGAAATTTTTAGCGGACTATAAAAAAGGGAATTAGATAAAGAACCGGGGTTCAAGCTAGTTCGAAAAATTGTAACAGACTAGTTGTTGGCGAGTTGTATTTTGTCAGTAGTTTCTTTTTCTAAAGTGCGCGAGAAGATATCGGAAAAAGCATTGACGATTTTGCCGTCTTCGGCAATAATACATTTGTTAAAAGGATAAATAATTAGAGCCCTGTTGAGTTCTTTAAAATTATCAGAACGATATTGGTTAGATGGATCTAGGCCTGACGTCCGTACCATCC
>QIJL01000443.1 GCA_003232435.1 Flavobacteriales bacterium
GTCTCTCAAATTTGCGGAACTAAACTATTCCGATAACATGGACACTAGCTATGAGTATCAATTCGAAGGGGAAGAAAACCTTTGGCAAAGCTTAGGAAAAAATAAGGTAATAACACTTGGCAATTTGAAGCCGGGTAAATATCGGCTTACCGTTCGAGTGCAACATGATTTCACCAAAAAGACATCGATTACCATTACGGTACTACCTCCCTTTTGGGAATCAAATTGGGCATATCTAATTTATCTTTTGACTATCATCTTCGTTACAACCTTGATCTATCGAAATGTGAAAAAGTTCCAACAAACTAAAAGGGATTTTGAGTTGAAAATTGCCAATTGGGAAAGTAGCATTACAACCTCGGCTTTTGAAAATGGTGGAGAGAACCCAACCAATTCCGCATTGACGGTAAAGGAAGTTCCCACTACCTCGATGAACCAAAAATTTGTGGAGCGTGCTATTCAAATCGTAGAAGAAAACATTGGAGATTCTACTTTCGATGTTGAAAAATTTATGGATGAAATGTTCATGAGCAGATCACAACTGCATCGAAAGCTAAAAGCCTCAACAGGATATTCAACGACCAAATTCATTCGTTACATACGCCTACAAAGGGCGGCCCAACTTCTAAAAGGCAATGCGGGAACAGTTGCTGAAATTGCCTATAAAGTTGGTTTTGAGAACATAGGCTATTTTTCAAAATGTTTCAAGGAGACCTTCGGGAAACCGCCCTCGCACTATAAAGGCCCTGTATAAACTTCCCCTTCCCATATAAGTTATACACTCTGTACATACCTTGTTCTCTGAGTTTGTCCAAATGAAGAAAGGCCAAGACTACCTAAGGTTTTTTTACGTTTTGCAACATATATATAAGAAATTGCAACATAGTTAACCGTTCATTTACGTTCCTCCGACTACATTTGATACAAAAGACTTAGCGGTATCCCTAGAGATTGAGAAGCAGTATATACTCCGTAATAAAAATTTCTTGAAATCGACTATCCTCGAGGCAGAGCTTCGAGAAATTCCAATGATTAAACACCTTCAACATCAACCTTTTTATAACCATATCGGTAAAAACCATTTCATGAAATATTTTATTTTGACGGTATTGTTAGTTGCCATTCCATCAATGGGGTATAGCCAAACCAATGAAAGTCGATCGTACTCGAAAGCAAAAGTTTATTTAAAAAATCATAATGTTTTTATGGTCAAGCATCTGAAAGTGAACAGCACCGAGGCATCCTTCTTAAATAGTGCCAACAAGAAAAAGGGAAATTTGTCGATGGAAGAAGTAAATTTTATCAAAGCAAAGAAAGGTAGCTACCTATGGGACGGGGCCATATATGGTTCATTAAGTATGGCTTTGTCAGCCGTTCTTATCAATGCGGATAAAGATCCTTTGACAAGACCCAAAAAGTTTGGCACTGCTGAATATATTGGTTTTACACTAATAGGAGCTGGACTTGGGGCGTTTATAGGGTCGCTGTTTCCAAAATGGGGAGATGTGTATTCAGAAGGTAAATTTATCGGTCTAAACCTACCCCACAAGATAGATTTTGATGCATCCCATGATCTAGCTGTAATCAGAATAACCATACCCTTATGAAATCGATAAAACCTGTATTCCTTTTATTGTTTTGCTTTTTTATAGCTACGGGAACTGGCCAAGATTGCAAATACCCAAAAAAAATGCGTAAACACGCACAGAAACATTTAGAAGGCGAAAAAATTGTAAACGCAACTAAATTTGAGGTGACTTTTAAAGATTTCAATAAAGTCGGTAGCACTCATTTCGCTAAATCCGACAGCGGGTACTATATGGGTCTTACGCTGGTGCGCGACTTTTCACGAAAGGTGGGCGTCATGGTCGATAATCCTCTGATTTTCAAGCTGAAAAATGACAGTTTAATCTCTTTGTATCCATACAAGTCAATATCCGATAGGGGAAACATGGGTTTCACGACACCAATGGGCACTAAGGTTCTCAGGGCATATTACGAACTAAGTTCAGCGCAACTTCAGCTTTTGACCTCAATACCTATTAAAGATATTAAAATTTATGTAACCCTAAAGAAGAAAGCTAAAAACGGCGATAATGCCCTGGAAATTTTTGACTTTGAGATTAAAAAGAAAAAATGGCAGTCAAATTTCATGGCATCTGCTAAATGTATTCTTCAATAAAAGCACGCTTATGAAAAAAATAGTATGCGTTTCTCTATTTGCCCTTATTGGTCTTTTTGCAATTACATCTTGTAGCAGCGATGATTCAGGTCTAGGAGGATGTACTGTGGGATGCGGAGTAGTCGGACTGACCGGTTATTCCCTCACCGAATATAAATTCATTAGTAAAGCAGAATGTCAACAAAAAAAAGAAGAATCAGCAAAAAGTTGTAGAGTAGTGTATTGCCCACCTACTGGAAATTCAGATGACTGTACAGAATTTTAATTATAAAACCAGATACAGTATGCCAAAAAATCGAAAACCAGAAATACGTTCAAACTACTTTTCGTGCTATCATTGTACCTACCCACTTCGTTAATAGGTTCATGCGCAAAATATGTTGAAATTGAACCGGGCAGCCAAGGCTGTGGAGAAAATGCAGACTGCATGGCGGGCTTGTATTGCCTGTGATTTTACAACAAACAAGGTGTATAAGAGGTGTGCAAAAGCAGAGAATGAATTGGGGGATAAATTTGATATTCGTGAATTCCATAACCAGGTTCTGGAAACAGGTTCTGTTCCATTGGCGTTGTTGGGGGATAAAATCAATCGGTGGATCGCTAATAGCAAATGATTCGAATAAAGGGTTAAAAGCACATTGAAAAAGCAAACGATCATTTGGGCTAAAGCCCTTGACCTTAAGACATTTATTGTTTCCGGATCAATCCGGAAGCAATTCAAAATCAGGAGACAATTCAAAATTTTACAAAAAGACCGAAAATATCGATTTTTGCAATACTATGAATTGACATAGGCTAGCCTGTGTATAAAAGGGGGGAAACTGATTGGCTTTAGCCAAACACATCAAGTATTCAGCTCTTCGTAAATAATAAATAATGGAGTTCAGCTAACCTTGGCACTTATACCTTATGGCGGCGGTATACATTATTGCGGGCATCATGCATTTTGCAAGGCCTAAAATGTATATGCGTACCCTGCCAGGGTACCTTCCCGGTCACAGATTCTTGGTCGCGTTTAGTGGTCTGGCGGAAATTTTTCTCGGGGTAGCACCTTGTTCTGCGGCTACCAAAAAATTTTGCTATTTACTTCGTTATCGCCATGCTTACCTTTTTTTTTACCGGTACACCTTCCATGCTTTTTGACAAAAAAGTATCAATGGGCCCACCGAAATGGATGTTGATCTGGCGAATTCCACTTCAATTTTTGCACATGTTTTGGGCTTACTGGTATTTGCGCTATTAAAGAAAAAGCCCTCAAGAGCTTACAATCTCTTGAGGACCTTTTTTATTTTTTGGATTACTGATTTTTTTAGGTTTTAGTACCTAGCGATAACTTCGATACGATGCCCAAAGAACTCTTTTACTTCCTTTAAAATTTGAAAAAAACGAGTTCTTTCTTGTTTCTGTGGGCGTTTTGCTGATTGTTACTATCATATTTATTTTTTTTGGGTTCAATAAACTAATTCTGATACAAATATAGGGTGTATTTATGGCTCCTACTGCGACAGGTTTTTCCATTTTATGTGCTATTTTAACTTCAATCGAAGTTAATAAATTGTTAAGAGGTAATTTAGAACATTTTTTAGGTAATTTTGTTGTGATTTATATGGAACGCTCTAGCTAACTTTATAGTGGAAATCTCATAAGAATGATAACACAGAAACCTGCATTTGAAGTAATCGAGCCCAACTTTGGCAACTCTTTTACCTTTCAAAAGTACGATCAAGATAAATTGAACACCAATAATTCTTGGCACTACCATCCAGAATTGGAATTGGTATATGTCAATGGCGGATTTGGCAAGCGCAGAATAGGCAGTCACATATCTTATTACACAGAAGGTGATTTGATACTAATAGGGAGTAATCTTCCACATTGTGGACTTACCGATAATTTGACCGGCAACAAAAGTGAGACCGTTGTTCAAATGAAAACCGATTTTCTTGGAAATGATTTTTTTGACATTCCCGAAATGCAAAAAATCCAGACACTTTTCGAAAGGGCGAAAGCGGGTATTTCTTTCCACGGCAGTATCAAGGCGAAAATTGGCGAAAAGATGGAGGTCTTGGAATACCTTTCAGATTTTAGACGATTACTCGCCATACTTAACATATTCAATGATTTGGCTCTTACTACAGACTACAAACTTCTAAATGCCGGGGGCTTTTCGCTAGAAACCGAAGTAAAGGATAATAACCGCATCAACATTGTTTTCAATCATGTAAAAAGTAATTTTATAGAAGAAATCAAACTTGAAGAAATTGCCGATATGGTAAGTATGACCGTACCTTCCTTTTGCCGGTATTTCAAAAAGATCACGAACAAGACATTTACACAATTTGTCAATGAACGTCGTTTGGTACATGCCTCAAAATTATTGGCGGAACAACCCTTGAGCATCACAGA
>QIJL01000205.1 GCA_003232435.1 Flavobacteriales bacterium
TATAAAAGTCATCTAAGTTATGATCGGTATATAAAACAAAAGAGCAGAAATATGTTAAAAGTAAGATCACAACATAACTTCAGGACATCATAGTAGGTAGAAAACGTTTGGCAACCTGAATTTTGCGAGTTTGTTGTATAAGAAATAAATTACTTTGTTTCGGCCTTAATCTCAGACAAAGTAATGAAAATAATATTGTTTAGGCCATCTTCAGTGAGATACAATATTATTTGCGCGCGCTGTGTTTAAATTTGTTCAGAGGTTTAGCTTACAGAGAGTCCTGACATGACTCTGTAGATGAAGGGTACTGTAGAGAAGAGAAGTGAGAAAGAGAAGAGAGAGAGAGAGAGGAGAGAACTTCCACTGCCCAGAGACACCACGCTTGAGATTGAGAGGAGAGAGAGCGGGAACTGGACACCACTTTAAGACACCGCTTGAGAGGAGAGAAAAGAGGACAGACTGAATTGCTTGTGCGGTGCCTCTCTTTTATAGGGGAGAAAAGAGGGAGAAATTAATTTGTGAGTGGGTCTGAAAACCTGTTTCGGCGCCTGTAAAGCTATTTTGAGTCTGTTTATTATGCTTTACTGTCTGGCAGTGAGAGGTTTTGTTTTGTTTCTGTACTTTTTAAAACAAAAAAGCTTTGTTTTGTTTTAATTTTTTGACGATGGGTACTGTAAAAATACCCTTTGTAAGCAGGGCATAATATCCCTGAGAAAAGCAGGGCCCAATATCCCTGAGGTTAAAGTAGGGCACAATGTCCCTAAGTCTTAAGCTAAATCTACTTTTGCAAATTTTACAAATTCAGCAAACGTGTAGCCTAAGTTATAAATCATACATCTATAATTTTTAGCAAATTTCAAAAGGTTTTTCCGAAGAAAAGTTTTATTGTAGTTTTTCGAGATCACAAGTTTGGTAAGACTTTGAATTTTTTCTTCGAATTCTTTCTTTATGCTGCAAATTCGTCCAATTCTGATAACTTGCGAATAGTATGTGTTGTAACAGATATTGCTATGAATATTGCTTGAAGCTTCTGGTAGGCGAATGACATGAAAATTGAACGCATCCACTTTGTTGTACAGTGTAGATGTTAGTTGACTGTTTTCAATTTTTAAATTCAAATCCAGATAGTTGCTTTCCTTCGCCGATATTGAAGTATTTTCCAGTGGCAGGGCATCAGGGTAAATTAATTTGCAAATATCCATGAAATCCGTTGCATTGATGTTCCCAAGGTCGTCAATGTATCTGCATGTGTTTTTCAAACTGCGTTTTTGCTGACTTGAAAGCAGGTCTTTGTGTAGCAGAGCTTGTAGTTCATAGCAGGAAAGTGTTAGATCAGCTATAAGTGGACTGGCATTACCTCCCATTGGTATGCCACTAACTTGCTTGAATATGTAGCCACAAAATCGCACATAAGTGTTATCCAAGACGAATTTGACAAGATCCATAATCTCCATTTTGTCAAGGCATTTGTATTTTCCATTGAATTCATTGAAAAAGAAGCAGTTTTTGTATCCCACGCAAAGATAATTCTGTTTTGAGTTGTTGAACAGCTTTTCAACAATATATTTGATTTGCTTGATGATCAGGTCATGTGGTAAGCTGGTATATAACGTGCTAAAATCCGCTGTAGTGATACATTTTGGTTTTCTAGTCTGTAGAAACTTGTCCAAAGCCATTTTGCTGCTATCGATTGACCAATAAACTGCGTTTCCACTTGTTCCTTCCACTTTTTGGCAGTAATTGAACAGATGTGTTTTGAGAAATGTAAGTATTTTGGTGAGTAGAATTGACATTGACTTGAAACTTGATTTTGAGGCTCCCGCGATGAAACGGAATTTATAGGGTGTCTTATGTAGTTTAGGAAGGCCGTAGATTAGTGGAATAACTTTATCCTCTTCATGAATTTTGAGATTCCAGTTTTCATTTATCTGTTGATGCTTGTTGAGTAGTTCCTCCCCAGTCATCTTGCAAGGTTCGTAGACTTGATTACCCATAGCTTCCCATTTTCCATTTATTTTGAGGAAGCCCATTTCTTTGCACATAATTTCAAGATAATATTTCTTGCAGATGAATATGAAGTTGTTTGCTGCTTTGTCAGCTGGTGCAATAATGAACAAGGCTTTGAGTCTGGCGAGTTCTCTATGGATTTCATTTTCTTCTGTTGTTTCCATCCGTGTATTGTCAATTCTACGATTTTCGAAGAAGTTGATACGATTTTCAATTATTCGTAGGGTCATTTCTTTTAGTTCTGTCAGATGCTCTGGGTTCTTTTTATATTTTCTACATAGTTTCTGTAGAAACAAGTCAATTGACTCATGCGCCGCTATTCGTACATCTTCCCAATCAATGTGTTTTGGTGTTCGATACTTGGCGCCAAGAGAGAAAAATTTTCGAAGTTTTGTATTTTGAACAATGTCCAAGTTGCCACTGACAATATGGTTTGCAGGCATATACAGGAAAGGTGATACTGAACATTTGCAGGTTGAGTTTTGAAGATTATCCAGTTTTTCTTCTGTCATGTTGCGTAGTTCTTTGGTATGCGAGAAATATTTGAGACCAATCGGCATTTCATACTGATAAGTCAAAATTATGTTTCCAAGATCTTTTTCTTCCACAAGTGTTAGTCTTCGAATTCGTTTGTCTTTGAAAACAGTGTGTAATTTGATGAGTTCCATTCCTTTGTTCGGAAAAGATGTTGGGATGAACATAGTTGGTATTTGATTTTCCGACTTTAACTTCATTCCAAATCGTACTGCAATAATGCATTTCAGGCATAATTCGTTTTCTTGACCAGGTGATTCTTGCCAATCCTTCATGCTCTGATACAGACTTAAAAGTTCTTTATGACTGAGCTCCATCAAAATTTGATATAGGCAACGCATTGAACTTCTGTTTGAACATAGAGCTTGCTTTGCTGCATCTATTTTTGTATATTCAATCTTCTTGTTGGTTCTGCTTTTGTTCTTTCTTTTCCTCTTGCTTTTTGGGAGCATTATTGAGAAGTAAGGATGGTTTTTATGATGCATTGGATTAATTCCCCGTGATATATTTCCATATTTTTCAATTTTGTCGTTGAATCCAAAGGGGTAAGCTGTAACTAATGCTCGTATCCAAAAATCTTCTTTATTCCTTCTAACTGTTTCTGTGGTTGAGTCTTGACATTTTTCTAAGATTGTGACTTCCATATCCTCCACAGAGTGGCCTACTGAGTTGAAGTGTTCCACTAAGAAGGTTCCAGATTCTTTGTTCTTAATTTTTCGATAATGTTCATATATTCTTGTTCTAAAGGCTCTTCCTGTTTCACCCACGTACTGTTTTTTACATTTCTTACATGTGATTGCATAAATGACATTTGCGGCGTAACAGGTCAAAGATTCGTTGCGCTTAACTGAGATTCCCACCCTGTTGATGTATGAAATCACAATAGTATCATTATTAGTCAATGGGCATATTTTGCATTGTTTAGTGTTGCATTTAGTCATTTTGACTGCATTTGATTTTCCAAAAATGAAAGGTTTTTCATTTTCGTTTTGAGGTTCTCGGTAGGTAATGACATGTTTGAAAGGTTTGATTGATTGACTGCGTTGCGTTTGAGGCGCAGTAGCTGCACTCCCGGGGTGATCCTGGCCCCCCAACCCCCCGGGTAGAGATACGGTAGCCGTCCAGACAGACGGCCCGCATCCACCACCGACTGAATGGGGTCCCTGAGATTGTGATGCCCTAATGCAGGTAACTGAGGGTCGATTAAGAGCGTAATTCATATTAGAAGGGAAGTTGGTTCGTTGCCCAAAAAAGGGCTTGAGCCTAAGCTATGTGCAACGCCTGTTTTGCAATGATAAAGTGATTGGTTTGAGTGTTTTATGCAACTTTGTATGAGATGTTTACCAAGGTTTTTGAGTTGTTTTACGAATTTTGTGCGAGCTTTTTAGTGAGTTTTTGCTGAGTGATTGTGACATGCAACTTTGTGAGCTTTTGAACAAGCTTTTTTGGAGTGGTTGTGTCTATGCAACTTTGTATGAGTTGTAGACATGACTATAGTTTGATGTGAGAACCTTTCTTTTGTTTTTAACATCAAATTTTAATCCCAAAACCATAAGCCCAAAGGCACGGCAAGTATTGGACAATAAATCATTTTTTCTTTGCGAGCTTTTCAGCCTCAGCGAAAGATACTTTTTTACCGTCGAAAATCACTTCAGAGTTTGAATAAAACTTCACTTTTCCGGCAGGAAGATTCTTGGCGAGATCTCGAACCTTGGCCTGTGTCGCTTTTTTGGTCTTGAGCTGCATACTGGAAAGGTCATCTTGTATGTTGATTCCCTTGCCGGTAGAGGGGAGTTTGGGCTTGAAGTTTCTCAGCTCCGTCCTTTTCGATTTTATCCAACGCTTGTGAACTCTCTTGAAACACCCTATCACGGCGTCACCCTTGGCCGTCCAGTGAACCTCGTCTATCCCCTCCAAGATCATCGTCGTCTGGTTTTCCGTGAACTTCAGTCCATCCATCAGCAACTCTCGAAGAATCTTCTGGATCCCGTCCTCCGTGCTCGTAGTTTCTGTCTTCTTGAACCCGTATATCCTGAGATTTCC
>QIJL01000217.1 GCA_003232435.1 Flavobacteriales bacterium
TTCAAACCGGAGTATTGCATCATGGACATCACTTTGGAGAAATGAATATTAGCCCCTATGTGGTCCCTGGTGATCCGAGTAGCGGTGTACTGGCTAGAATCTCAACTGAAGACCCTGGTAAAAAGGGGCAGGGTGATGATAAGTTACAGGCCTATTGTTTCAGGATGTGCCTGACAACAGAGGAAGAGAACCGAATCCCATTCAAAAGACCCATTGAATATGATTCCACTCAATACGAATTGTTGCTAAGAATTTTCGATACAGGATGGAGGGAAACGTTCTATAAATTTGACCCCATTCCAAATCTAAAAACCGATGTTAACAATCACGGACCATTCAGTTTTGATAATATCGGCATGAACTATGATTACCCGGAGGCTTCCTACGGGCGACGAAGGGAGATTGTAGAAGAACACAAAACTTACCAATCCGGTTTATTGTACTTTTTAGCTAATGACCCCAGGGTTCCTGAAGATGTACAAAGTGAGATTAACCGATGGGGCCTTGCCAAAGATGAATTTCAGGATAATGAACATTGGCCTCATCAGATATATGTCAGAGAGGCCAGAAGAATGATAGGGGAATATATGATGACAGAAAATGAGATCATGGATCGCATAGAAATAAGGGAATCTATTGGCATGGGGTCGTATACGATGGATTCACACAACACTCAGCGATATATCACTTCAGAAGGTTTCGTACAAAATGAAGGAGACATTGGTGTCCATCCTCCGAAGCCCTATAAAATTGCCTTGGGATCTATTTTGCCGAAGGTCAATGAATGTGCTAACCTTTTGGTACCGGTTGCATTATCAAGCTCGCACATTGCTTTTGGCTCTATTCGCATGGAACCGGTATTTATGATATTAGGACAGAGTGCCGGGACAGTCGCGGCTATGGCCATAGAGAAAAATACTGATGTACACGATCTATCCTATGCCGAAATTAGATCAAAACTAATTGAAGATGGTCAGATTTTAGATTTTGTGGACTAAATTAGATAACAATTTAAACTTGCTTACTATGAGAATTTTAATCTTTTTCCTTTCATCAATTATCCTGTTCACCAGTAATAGCTGCCAAAATGAATCAGGGCAGAACAAATATGACCTGGTCATATACGGTGGAACATCAGCGGGCATAGCGGCAGCGATCCAAGCCAAAAGGATGGGGAAATCAGTTATTTTAATTGAACAAAGTGCTAGGATCGGCGGGTTGACCACTGGGGGTCTTGGGCAAACCGATATTGGCAACAAAGCGGCAATAGGAGGAATTTCCCGTGAATTTTATGAAGGGATCAAAACATATTATAACAACCCTGATAACTGGAAATGGCAGAAAAAAGAAAATTATCTGGATGGTGGGCAGACCAGGACCGAAAAACAGGAAAACTCTATGTGGACATTTGAGCCATCAGCAGCTTTAAGCGTTTATGAAGATTTTATCAAAAAGGAAAATATCGAGCTGGTACTGAACAAAAAGCTGGACAGAACAAATGGTGTCACAAAGAATGGGGGTAAAATCACTTCTATTAAAATGTTGTCAGGAGAAGTATACCATGGCAAAATGTTTATCGATGCGACCTATGAAGGTGATCTAATGGCTGCGGCAGGAGTTGGTTATGCAATAGGTAGAGAGCCAAACGAAATGTACAAAGAAACCATGAACGGCGTAAACACTAAACTGACAGATACCACCATGACAGGCCATCTGGCCCACAATGCAATGAACCATAATTTTGTAGATGGGGTGGATCCATACATATTGAAAGGAGATTCTACCAGTGGATTGCTGCCATATATCGATTCTGACGGGCCAGGTGAAGAAGGTGCAGGAGATAAAAAAGTACAAGCCTATTGTTTTAGAATGTGCCTGACTGACCATCCTGAAAATAGAGTTCCATTTGAAAAGCCGGAAAACTATAATGAACAGGATTATGAACTGCTCTTAAGAAATTATGAAGCAGGCGAAGAAGGCTTTCCATGGATAAACTCCAAAATGCCCAATCGAAAAACAGATACGAACAACCGTACAGGGTTCTCAACGGATTTCATCGGCCAGAATTATGATTATCCCGAAGCCACTTATGAAGAAAGGGAACAAATTATAGAAAGACACAGGCAATATCAAAAAGGGTTGATGTGGACATTGGCCTATCACCCCCGAATGCCAGAACATATAAGGGAAGAGGTATCAAAGTGGGGCACGAGCAAAGATGAATTTGAAAGTCAGGATGGCTGGCAGCAACAATTATATATTCGCGAGGCCAGAAGAATGATAGGGGAATACGTCATGACCCAGTACAACTGTGAAGGGCTGGAAGTAGTTGAAGACGTGGTCGGTATGGGGGCTTATGGCATGGATTCGCATAATATACAAAGGTATGTGAATGCTGAAGGGTTTGTAAAGAACGAAGGCAATGTTGAGGCGCACGTAAAGGAACCTTACCCCATAAGTTACCGATCTTTAATTCCAAAAAAAGAAGAATGTACAAACCTCCTCGTACCTGTTTGCCTTAGTGCAACCCATATCGCTTTTGGCTCGATACGAATGGAACCGGTATTCATGGTGCTTGGGCAATCTGCCGCTACAGCAGCTTGTCTGGCCATTGATGAATCCATCAGTGTTCAGGAGCTGGATTATCAATTGCTAAAACCAAAATTATTGGGTGACCTACAGCGATTATCATGGGTGGGTCCAAAATGAACGAATGAATTTAAAATCAAGACAAATGAAATATTTTATCGTATTCTTTTTCGGTGTGTCAGTAAGCGTGAATGCCCAAGATCTGCTCGTTGAGGCAGAGAGTTTTGACAATCATGGAGGTTGGGTCGTCGACCCCCAATTTGTTGAGCAAATGGGCTCACCCTATCTTATGGCCCATGGTATGGGCGAGCCGGTTGAAAATGCGGGCACAAAAGTGGAATTCAATAAAAAAGGGGAATACCATATCTGGGTTCGAACCGTGAATTGGGCAAAAGGAGATTGGGAGGCCCCTGGTAGGTTTCAACTTAAAATCGATTCATTGGTTCTAGATAAAATATTGGGATTGCGTTCAGGCTGGGGATGGGAGTATGTTGGCAAAACCCTCATTGACAGTAAATCGGCCGATCTGGAATTAATGGATTTGACCGGCTTCAACGGAAGGTGCGATGCCATATACTTTTCCACATCACAAAAGGAACCCCCTTCATCACAAAATGAACTAGCTTCTTGGCGCAAGGCCATGAACAAAGAACCCGAGGCTCCTTCAGTGACAAAATCTTTTGATTTGGTCGTTGTTGGTGGCGGATTGGCCGGGTGTGCCGCATCAATAGCAGCCGCAGAGCAAGGGTTGAAAGTAGCTCTTATTCACGATAGGCCATTGCTTGGGGGGAACGCAAGTAGCGAGATCAGGGTCCACACTTTGGGCATTTATGGGAATTTCGAGCGGATATTAAAAATGATCGACACAGAGCATTACCCAAACGGATCACCAGAAGCCGGTTTAGATCAAAAGAAAAGGGATGAAAATGTAAAAGGCTATAAAAATATTGACTTGTTTCTAAACTGGAGGGCCTATGATGCCAAAGCAGAGAACAATACGGTAATATACGTAGATGCCCGCCAAACGGGTACGGGAGAGCGAATTCGTTTTGATGCGCCCTATTTTGTCGATTCTACAGGAGACGGTTGGATAGGCTTCTGGTCGGGCGCCGAATTCTCTTACGGTCGGGAAAGTGTAGATAAATACGGTGAAGAATGGGAAGAACATGGCGAGCTATGGAGTCCGAAGAAAGCTGACAATGCCGTAATGGGATCCTCTGTACTATGGGGGTCTACCATGACCGATAGCGTACAGGATTTCCCCGAAGTTCCATGGGCCATGCCCGTAGCAAAAATGCACAAAGAGATAAATGGCGAATGGCAATGGGAATTTAGTCGCAGTGACCTTCACCAAATTCATGATGCGGAAGAAATACGCGATTATATGTTGAGGGCCATATACGGGTCGTTCAGTAATGCCAAACAAGAACCCGAAAATGTCGACCGAAAATTAGAATGGGTTTCGTATCTGGTAGGTAAGCGTGAATCGAGAAGATTGGTCGGAGATTACATTTTTACTTTTAACGATGCAAGGGAAGGTAGAAAATTCCCGGATGCGGTGGTCATCGAGACCCGTGAAGTAGATGTGCATTATCAGACCGTTCTCGAAAATGAAGAGAACCCTGATTTCATATCGGAAGCATTGTTTTACAAGACCCCACAGTATTACATTCCTTATAGAAGCCTGTATTCGAGAAATATAAGCAATTTATTTATGGCCGGAAGAAATTTCAGCACCTCACATGTGGGTCTTGGTGGGCCAAGGGTTATGCGCACTACAGGACAAATGGGAGCTGCCGTTGGCTTTGCGGCATCGCTATGCAAAAAATACGATGTAGACCCGAGGGATATTTATACAGGCTATTTAAAGGAATATATGGCTTTGATCGAATCCCAGAAATACCTGAAGATACCTAAATCCAAACAATGAAAATTACTGTTTTGTACATAGCGTATTCCTTG
>QIJL01000648.1 GCA_003232435.1 Flavobacteriales bacterium
CGAAGGCCTCGAACGGAAAACTCAGATTGCTCTACGAGTGCAACCCCATGGCCTTTATTGCAGAACAAGCCAATGGCAGGGCAAGCAACGGCCACCAACGAATCATGGATATTCAACCTGCCGAACTTCACGAAAGGGTTCCCTTCTTTTGTGGCAGCAAAAAAATGGTGGAAAAGGCCGAGGGGTTTATGGCCAATTACAAATAAAAAATGGGATTCTGTCCCCATTTTTTACTTTCCGGATAGCGCGATTATTGTTTCACCAAATACTGATAGTCTTCAAAGTCTATCTTACCGGTAAAGATCGCCACTGATTTTTCGATGAGCTTATCTGCTATGTCATTGGGGAAACCGAGCCCTATGGCATATCGTTTTAAAAGGACCATTTCGTCGTCTTCGATGACATTATCGGCAAAAACGATCTTGATCAGGTCGAAAAAGCGCTCCAGTCGTTTTTCGTAACTGACCTGATGGGCTATAGGGTATTTGTTTTCCCTTTTCATTACCTCTTTGAACTGCTCATCGGTTATCTGAAGTTTATGGGCGAACTGTTTCAAAAGCGCCATTTCGGCGTCATCGGTATTGCCATCAACTGCCGCCAAACTCGCAATACTCGCAAAATGGGCCAAGTTATTGTTCAAAGAACTGGTATTGTACAAATCTTTAACTGACATAAATATAATTTTAAGAGCACAAATATAATTTTTTTGGAGGTCATAATTTAGTTCGCCATTGATTATTTCGGTGTTCCGCAATATAGAATTTTGTAGTGTGCATACTCCGGGCCAAAAAAAAGACCCAGCACTTTTGCCACTATCGCCAACAAAAAATATTGCCTGCCCATCTGTATGCAAAGCATTTCGTTTTCAAAAACATCGAACCCCAGAACAACATCAAATGATACTTTCCCTTTTTTGCAAGTTTATGCCCCCATGTACGGGAATCTAAAAAACACTACGTCATTTTTGCTATTGCGGATGAAACGGCCATAAAAATTTAGCTCGTCTTTTTGGGTCGGAAAACCTTACGTACTATCTTTGCACAAATTTTAACGGTTGACCCGATCGACAATTCAGCAACTGTTTTCACAGTCTCCAACAACCCGGAAACTGCGGGATGCTATTGCTCTTCCTCAACCAAAAGTTGGTGCGAAAGGTATTCCCCCTTTGGGGGTTAGGGGGCTCACGGGATTCGCGCTTTCTTTTGTTTTGTCGGATATTTTTAAAAATTCGGACAACCCTTTTTTACTGATTTTCGATTGAGCGGTTTGGGCAGGCAATCTGTACGTCTTCGGTGCTTTTTCAAATCAGAAGCACAACTGTTACTTCCCGCTTTTGGCGAATTCACAGGGTCGTACACTATGGAACCCGAAAAGAATTGTCAGGTTTTTGCCTTATTGGGCGACATGGTACTTCCGGTTCCGGTCAAATCAGTAGAACGGAGAAATCGATTTTGACAAAAATTTATAAATGATTGATAAAGCTTGCGCATGAAGAATCAAAATATTCGTTTTCAATAATTTTCATATTTTCTTTTTTAAATGAGGGTCCATCATCGCCATAAAAAATTAGCTTAGCATCACTTTCATAAATAGGTGCCCATATATGTTCATCGTGGGGCATAAACCGGGTGCCTATAACAACAATATGAGTAGCCTCTTCTATTTCATTCTGCCAAAAAACCTGTATTTTTTCCATGGTTTTCCTGCTTGATTTAAATTCTTTTAGAGAATTGTAAAGGGACATGACCCTCCATAAACCTGACGCGTAAGATTTTGAGTAAAACTCAAAGGCTTCTTCACGACCTACAGCCATTACTGAAATTTCCAGATTAATATTAGGACTAAAAGAAGCGCCTTGAACATTCCAATTCTTACTTGAAAATACGTAATTACATGAGCCATGGATTTTAAACAAATTCAATCCCTCATTGTCAAAAGAAGATTTCTCTAAAACGTCTTTATAACTAATTTTCATTTTAATCATGACATCTTCCAGAATACAGTCATAATTTAGGCTAGAAAAACTCGAAACTTTTAAAAGGTCATTATCCCTTATATTAGAAATAAGTTTATAATAATTATTTTCTTCTATGTTTGGAGCACATTCAAATTGGGTAAAATAATCAGCAATACCGTTATGAAGTTGTTGAACAGTTATAACATTCTCGTTTCTAGCAAAATCATCAAAAAACTTTTCAAAATCCCCTCTGTTTTGATAGTATTCAGACTTTTTCAAAACACGTTCGTATGTTCTCCACATTTTGCTTCCATCAGCTTGAATTAATCGATCAAATAAATCGGCACCTAATGGTGGTTCTCTAGGAACTACTGAACCACTACCATAGCTGGCCCCAGCCCCGAATAAAAAAACAATTTTCATTTTGCTCTTTTCGAACTTGTAAATTAAGATAATTTTAAATCTATCAATAAGATACTTAAATAAGATATTATCTTTGCAATTCAAATTTTAACGGTTGACCCAAAGTAGCATTCAACAACTGTTTTCACGGTCTCCGCAAACCCGGAAACTGCGGGACGCCATTGCTCTTCCTCGACCAAAAGTTGGTGCGAAAGGTATTCCCGCTTTGGGGGTTAGGGGGCTCACGGGATCCGCGCTTTCCTTTGTTTTATCGGATATTTTTAAAAATTCGGACAAACCTTTTTTACTGATTTTTGATGACAAGGAAGAGGCTGCCTACTACCTCAACGATCTAGAGCAATTGATCGGCGGAAAAGATGTATTGTTCTACCCCGGAAGTTATCGCCGGCCTTATCAAATAGAGGAAACCGACAATGCAAATGTTTTACTAAGGGTCGAGGTTCTGAACCGGATCAATTCTAGAAAAAGACCGGCAGTTATCGTTACCTATCCCGATGCGCTTTTTGAGAAAGTGGTTACCCGTAGGGAGCTGGACAGAAACACCCTCAAAATAAAATTGGACGATTCGCTTTCGCTGGATTTCCTCAACGAAGTGCTTTTCGAATATCAGTTCAAGCGCGTCGATTTTGTGACCGAACCTGGGGAATTTTCCGTGCGTGGGGGAATCGTCGATGTTTTCTCTTTCTCTCATGACGAGCCGTATCGTATCGAATTTTTTGGTGATGAAGTGGAAAGTATCAGAACCTTTGATGTGGAGACGCAATTGTCGACCGAAAAGGTCAAGAAAACCAGCATCATTCCCAATGTGGCGAATAAGTTCTTGGAAGAAAAAAGGGAAAGTTTCTTAAAATATATCTCCCATGAAACTATTGTCTTTGCCAAGAACACCGATTTACTTTTTGCCCGTTTGGATGATTTCTTTGGCAAGGCCGAAGAGGCATTTACCAAACTTTCCGAAGACATCGAACATGCCCGGCCAGAGGAACTGTTTTTGAATTCAAAATCTTTTAAAGAACAGTTGGAAGATTTCTTACTAGTTGAGACTGGCCTTCGACAAGCTCGGCCTGACAGTATGATCGAATTCAACACAAAACCACAGCCCTCGTTCAACAAAAAGTTCGACCTGCTTATCGAGGACTTGAACAGGTACAAAGACAAAGGGTATACGAATTACATTTTCTGCGCCAGCGAACAGCAGGCCAAACGTTTCCATGATATCTTTGAGGAGGTAGACCAGCAAGTCCAATATCGAACAGTAGTATTTCCGCTTTACAAAGGGTTTATCGACGATGACCAAAAAATCGTCTGCTACACGGATCATCAAATCTTTGAACGCTACCATAAATTCCATCTAAAAAATGGCTATGCCAAAAAGCAAGCTATAACACTCAAGGAACTAAATAAATTGGAAGTCGGCGATTATGTGACCCACATCGATCATGGTATAGGTAAATTCGGCGGATTACAAAAGATAGATGTCGAAGGCAAAAAACAGGAAGCCATCAAATTAATGTACGGCGAACGCGATATTTTGTACGTAAGCATTCATTCACTGCACAAAATATCAAAGTTCAATGGCAAGGACGGGGCAGTACCAAAAATCTACAAACTTGGTTCGGCCGCCTGGAAGAAGTTAAAACAAAAGACGAAATCCCGGGTCAAAAAAATCGCCTTTGACCTCATTAAAGTCTACGCAAAACGACGATTGGAAAAAGGATTTCAATACGCTCCCGACAGCTATCTGCAAAATGAATTGGAAGCGTCCTTTATCTATGAAGACACTCCCGACCAGAGCAAATCGACCGAAGATGTCAAGCGCGATATGGAAAGCGAACGCCCTATGGATCGATTGATCTGTGGTGATGTAGGCTTCGGAAAGACCGAGGTCGCTATTCGTGCTGCATTCAAGGCGGCCGAAAACGGAAAACAGGTCGCCGTACTCGTACCCACGACCATTTTGGCCTTTCAACATCATCGTACTTTTACCGAGCGGTTAAAAGAAATGCCGGTTAAGGTAGATTACCTCAATCGCTTCCGCACGACCAAAGAACGTCGCGAAACTTTGGAGAACCTAGCCTCCGGAAAGGTCGATATCATTATCGGAACGCACCAACTGGTCAATAAAAATATAAAGTTCAAAGACCTCGGATTGCTGATCGTAGACGAGGAAGAAATTCGGGGTATCCGTCAAGGACAAACTCAAATCCATCAAGGAAAACGTCGATGTTCTTACCTTGACCGCCACTCCCATTCCAAGAACCTTGCAGTTCAGTCTGATGGCGGCGCGGGATCTATCCATCATCAATACACCTCCGCCCAATCGTTACCCTATCGAAAGTCAGGTTATTCGATTTACCGAGGAAACGATTCGCGATGCCATCAGTTATGAGATCCAACGAGGCGGACAAATATTTTTTATCCATAACCGTATCGAGAACATCAAGGAAGTAGCCGGGCTGATCCAACGCCTAGTGCCCGATGCGAAAGTGGGTATCGGCCATGGCCGGATGGAAGGCAAAAAATTGGAAACTCTCATGCTCGGTTTTATGAACGGGGAGTTCGATGTTCTCGTCTCCACCACCATCGTCGAAAGTGGACTCGATGTGACCAACGCCAATACCATTTTTATCAATAACGCCAATAATTTCGGGCTGAGTGATCTGCATCAGATGCGCGGCCGAGTAGGGCGTAGCAATAAAAAAGCATTCTGTTATTTTATCACGCCGCCTTACGAAGTAATGACCCCCGATGCCCGTAAACGCATTGAGTCCCTCGAACAATTTACGGCATTAGGTAGTGGTTTTAACATCGCCATGAAAGATCTTGAAATCAGAGGTGCTGGGGATTTATTAGGAGGAGAACAAAGCGGTTTTATAAACGAAATCGGCTTCGAAACCTACCAAAAGATTTTGGCCGAGGCTATAGATGAACTCAAGGAAACCGAGTTCAAAGAACTATATGACGAGGTAGAAGGTCATAAAGAAAAAGTATTTGTCAAGGAGACACAGATCGACTCCGATTTTCAATTGCAATTTCCCGATGATTATGTCAATAATATTACCGAGCGTTTAAATCTCTATACCGAACTGAATAAAATAAGGGAAGACGCCGGCCTCCAAAAATTCGAAGCTCAATTGATCGACCGTTTTGGCGAATTGCCCTCACAAGCTGAAGATTTGTTGAATTCCGTTCGTATCAAATGGATCGCGAATGGCATCGGACTCGAAAAAATCGTGATGAAAAAAGGAAAGCTGATAGGTTATTTCATTAGTGACCAACAATCTGAATTCTACCAAAGTGACACCTTTACCACAGTCTTGCAGTTTGTACAGAGCCATTCGCA
>QIJL01000348.1 GCA_003232435.1 Flavobacteriales bacterium
TGCAAGACATTTTCTTAACGCTCCGCCCTGCCTTGGTATGAGAAAAAAGCCCTGCCTTGATTCTCCCGAATTTCCATTTGGCACGAGTATACAATAATCCCTAGGAAGTAATTAAGGAGAAATTGGCAAATTAATTCGGAAAGCTAAGATTAGCCAAAGAACAACTCAAAAATAATAGATGTATGAAAGGGAACTATCGATTAACTGTTTGGGTCGAAAAGAATGACCGTATATTCGAAATCTTCTAATTCACCATTTATTTCAACATTGGTCAACTTGACAACATAGGCCGTATCTACACTGACATTGGTGTTGACGCCCTGTGGAACCCAGACTATGGTCGGGTCGCCATAGGCCGTATTCAAATCTTCAATAGTTATGGCAATGTTATTGCCTAATTCGTCGACCATTGAAACCGTAGTTTGGCTAAAATCGGCACCAGTAATTGAAAAGGACCATCTAGGGGACACTAAATTGTCCGGCACGTAATCGGCTGGTGGCCATGAAATATATTCTGGAGCGTCTGAGGGTGCAGTTCCAGAATTTCCAACTACCCATAAAACGTTTGAAATATCAGTATTTCCTACCCCCATGGAATTCAATCTGGGCCATAGTAACCATCTTCGATGGCCGACAGGGCCATTGGCGTCTCCTGGTTCGCTGATATAAAGATCAATGGCTTCGGCATTTTTCCACATTGCAAGATTCGATTTTCCTGCGGCTTCGCTTCCGTCATCGGTATAGCATGACCAACTAGATGGCGGAAAGTGATCTAAAGTACCGTTCGATTTCATCATCAATGCTGCATCTTGTGCCTTTGAACTTTGACTTGGGTTTTCGGTAATCGTGTTATTTAATCCAACAACCAACCTATAATATTGGACACGTTGAAATATTTTTGCCATTATATCATTGTCGACCGAACCCGCATTGCAATTTTCCTCATCTCCGTTCCATTGGGAATCAGAGGCCACGGTTTTTGAAGTATCATAGTGGTCTTCATACAGTTTTTTGGCAGTTGCCCTTGCAACATTATCGGTTTCAATTTCAGGTGGATTCAGTATACTTTCATCTTTAGAACAAGAGGCAAATAAAATAATTGCGGCTATTGCGGAAATATAAGAATGGCGGCAAGTGGAACGAAACATAGCGATTTGGGTTTATTACCAAACGCTGTAATCGGAAAAAAGGTATAATATTTTCGATGAACGGACACCTAAGCCAATGTTTGTAAGAGTTGACCGAGGTGCCACGGTGAAGCCTTAGAGTCCTTTAACCGCTGTTAAGACATCGGTGGCAAGGTACTTGTTGTCTTTATTGTAGTACCATGCGCGGGTCTTGGGCATTTTTATGTCATTGATGGTTTCTTCTCCTGAGAGAAGTATGTACTCGCCGTCATTCTTCGATTCATCATGAAAGAATTGATAGACTTCCATAGCATAGGTGTTGGGGTCAAAATAGAAATACCACGTATCTCCGCCAACAGGTTCCTCATAGTTGACTTTTAAGACAAGATATTCTTTGCCTTTGAAGGTTTTCTTTTGGGTTTTCGGGTCGATGATAGTTCCAAGATCTTGTAATTTCATTGGAAGACCATATAAATAAGTATAATAATCTTTCATCATTTTTGTACGGTCACAAGTCAGGCGTAGTTTTTTGATATTTTCTTCGGATATCTCACTGCTACCATTCAATGAAATACTACAGGAATCTTTTTCCACCATTTGAATAGCCATGTTCCCATCTCGTTGCCAAATAAGTTTGAAGTATTCTGCTGAAAGGTTCATAGCAATTTCACTGACCCTGTCACTACCATCGGGACTTTCCATGGTAATTGAAAGCTTGCCCTTAAAATTTTTCCAATTGTTATTCGGGTCATGATGTGCGATGGCTTTTTCAAGAAGTTGGCTTCCGGTAATTTCTTGTGCAGGCGCGTTGCTAAAAATAAGAAATCCGACAAGCACCAAAATAATTCTGGTCATAGAACAAAGCTTTGGTGCAAGATAACTAATTTCGGACTTCGCCTTTATGAATCCGGTTCAGCAACCTTGGCCGGCTCGATCGAGCTATCGTGTTCTTTGTAGTATTGTTCTAAAAGGTTCATTATCGCGGTCAAAAGATCCTTGGTCTCCAAAAGCAAAGAGAAATAGAGGGTGGTATTTTTCGGGCTCGATTCTTCGGTTCTCGTACGGGCTATCTGTTTTTCGATTTTCTGGGATACCAGGTCGAAAAGCTCTTGTTTGCCATTCAGAACATTACCGATTTGTTCGAAGGAACGCTCGTCAAAAGCTTGTTTGGCCTTATCGAATATTTCATCCAATTTTTGATTTAATTCCTTTAATTCCTTGATCTGATTGTACTTTAATTTTTTATGGTTATTGTTTACATGCTTGTGAGTTACTTTTCCGATATATTCCAAAGACTGCGATATATCGGTCAAATGGCCTAAAGCGTTAATATAAAAGCTACTGGCGCCGACACTGGCCTCATCCAAATTCTTGATGAAATAGAAAATATGATCTCGTAGCCCATCGATTTCATTCGATAGTTTGGCCCCCTGTTTTTTGTTCTTTTTCAAAAGATCAAGATCTTGTTTTGCCAGACCGTTGATAGAATTGGTGTAGATTTTATTGGTACGCTTGATCACGTTTGAAATGTTGTTGGCACTTTCTTCGATTACCCCTTGAATAGAGCTGCTTTCCGCTCTTTGAAGCTGACCTTCTTCTTTTATCTCCTTTGATTTTTTATTGTAATTGATGTAATTTCTCGCCAATAGAAGTATGGCGACGAATAACAAAATTGCGATGGCCGCCCCTTTACCGAAGCTGATTATGGCCAAAATAGTACCTGCGGCTATAAATGCTACAATCGCGGTCATAAACCATCCCCCTATCACATTCAACACCCCTGCAACACGGTAAACCGCACTTTCAGCACCCCAAGCCCTATCGGCCAAAGAGGTTCCCATAGCGACCATAAAAGTTACGTAGGTGGTGGAAAGAGGTAATTTATATGATGTGGCAATCGAAATCAATATACCCGCGACCATTAAGTTAACAGCGGCCCTTACCATGTCGAATGCGGGAAGTTCGTGAACCTTGTCTTTTGATAAGGCTATTACGGGTTTTTCAAATTGCCTGTTAATATTCGTTTGCAATGAGTTTGGAACGATAGTCCCGAACCATTGCGACGTAAGAATAGAAAAACGTACTAGGCCCCTTGATAGAAAGTTGGGTTGAAAACGTTCTTTGGTCTCGCCTTGGCTCGAAAGATCAATGGAGGTTTTAACAACACCTTTGGCCTTATTTGAAAACCATAGTGTAATGACCATGATGATGCCCGCACAGAACAACAATAAATTCGGGGTAGGTACTTTTGTAGTTAGAACCCCCATGCTCAATTCCCCTGCTGGAACACCGGATGCCATATATTCTAAATACGCTTGCCAAGCCGCAATAGGCACGCCAATAAAGTTTACCAAATCGTTACCCGCAAAGGCCAACGCCAGTGCAAAAGTGCCTACACCGATAATCAATTTGTAAATATTGGTCTTGAAAAAGTTTATCAATACGTATGACAGCAAAGACCAAACTACGAAGCTGGCCGCCGCTATGGGAATCCATTGGGCCTCGATAAAATCCTTAATAGTGCTGCCTCCGATAATGTCGAAACTCTCGCCGGCAATTGCCGTGCCTTTGATTCCTTTCACTAAAATGAAGTAGGTTATGGCGGCAAGAGCACCCCCACCGAATAAGGCACCGACCCATTTGGCCTTCTTCTCAAAATTGAAGGACAATAATAATCTTGAAATCCATTGCACCAGTGCACCCACCGAGAAGGCTACCACCACCGAGAGCAATATGCCTAGGATAATCTCCGTCGCTTTTGAGGTATTTATGTAGTTTACGACATCCGAAAAACTTCCGCTATCTGCCCCGATCTTGATCAAGGCCATAGCAACCGCCGCTCCCAAAAGTTCAAATACGATCGATACGGTTGTAGAGGTCGGCATTCCCAAGGTATTAAAGAAATCCAACAGTAAGATATCCGTAATCATTACGGCCATGAAAATGAACATGATCTCATCGAAGTAGAACTCGCCCGGGTTGAAAATTCCTTTACGGGCTACTTCCATCATCCCGCTTGAAAATATGGCTCCGAAGGCAATCCCCAAACTAGATACGATCATTATGGTCCGAAATGAAATGGCCTTGGAACCGATAGCCGAGTTCAAAAAATTCACGGCATCATTACTGACCCCAACTACTAAATCGGCAATGGCCAGAGCGACCAGAGCGATAATCATTAATAAGTAAATATTATCCATAAGTCAGCTAAAAAGTGGTTCGCAAATATCTATAACTGTTCGTTGTGCGATGTTATCTAAAGGTTAATATTTAGAGACTATTTTAAAAGTGAATATCCACCTGTAATCTCCACATCAGACTGTTGTTGTCTCCATCTTCGGATAAATAACTCAAATCGGACTGAACCTTCAATTTATGACCGACAATATATTTGGAAAGCCCTAAAGTATA
>QIJL01000661.1 GCA_003232435.1 Flavobacteriales bacterium
GTTCTTTGTTCGTGAGGATATATTGTACGACGGCATCCAAATCTTCTGTCGCACCTGAATGATAAGATCTAAACAATCGATTTGTTTCTCCGCTACATCCTCGAAAGTTGACCGCACAGGCATCGAATCCTGAAGCATTAAGCGCTTTTGCGCTACCTGTGATATAAGGCCGTTGGCCGTGACCTTCCAATCCGTGTAAAAGAATGACAACCTTATTCGAAGTTGTTCGGGAAAAGCTCCAATCGAGATCTAAGAAGTCTCCATCCGGCAAATCGATTCTTTCTCTTTTTTGACGAATATCATCGATTTTTCGCCACAATCCGTTATAAATTGTCGAAAAATGGCTGTTTTTGAACAAAAGCGGCGGATTGTAGCTTGAGGCGATTACGGGCATTTAAGACTTTTAAAACATATAAAAGCAGATTCTTCTCCTATCAAAAGGCATTGTTTATTTGGGATAGGTTTCCAGAATTTTTGACTGCTCTTCGATAGCTGCCTTGAATTCTGATTTCAGGGTGTTTATCAATTCCGAAGTAGGAAGTGAATTATCGATCATTGCGGAACCTTGACCTGCGGACCAAATGGTCTTCCAGGCCTTGGCTTCGGTGTCGAGCTCTTTTCCAAAGTCGATTTTAGCATCTTTTTTTAAGTCCTCCTCCGAGATTCCGGCAGCTTTTAAACTCGCTCCTAAAAAGTTGGCATGAACGCCCGAGATAGCGGCAGTGTATACAACGTCATTTGCCCCGGCATCGATGATCATCTTTCGGTATTCTTCTGGGGCCTTGCTTTCCTCCGTATTTATAAAGCGCGTACCCATATAGGCCAGATCTGCACCCATTTGTAATGCGGAGGCAATATCACGGCCTGTACTGATGCATCCTGAAAGGATAATCGTTTTGTGAAAGAACTTTTTGATTTCGGCAACCAATGTCATCGGGTTGATGGTTCCTGCATGGCCTCCCGCCCCAGCGGCAACTAGAATAAGCCCGTCGACTCCCGCCTCCTGTGCTTTTTCGGCATGGCGTTTTTTGATAATATCGTGAAAAACGAGTCCGCCATAACTATGAATTGCATTGACGACCATTGAAACAGCTCCCAAAGAGGTAATGATAATCGGAACTTTGTGTTTAACACAGAGTTTAATATCAGCTTCCAGTCTTGGGTTCGTAGGATGCACAATAAGGTTAACCCCGAATGGAGCAGCTTTTTTGCCACTTTCTTCTTCGAATTTTTTTAGCTCTGATTTTATTTCGATGAGCCACTCTTCAAAACCTCCACTGGTTCTTTGGTTTAAGGCAGGAAAAGTTCCAACAATTCCATTTTTGCAACATTCAATTACCAATTTCGGACCTGAAATCAGAAACATCGGGGCAGCAATGGCAGGTAGGGAAAGATCTTTAATAAAGGATGGTTTTTCGCTCATGGGTTTATTCTAAGGGTTTAAAAATAGTCATAAATTTTATGGGGGAAACAACTCCAATTTTCAAAACTATGGTATTTTTGTAATTCCTATGCACGCATAATAAAATTAATCGAAGACTATGTATTTTAAAGAATTTGAAGTTCGCTGGAGTGATGTAGATGCCAACCGACATTTGGCAAATAGTGCCTACATCAATTTTATGAGCCATACCCGAATGGCTTTTCTTTGGGAACTGGGTTTTGACCAAAAATTATTGGCACAACATCAAATCGGGCCAGTGGTCTTTTATGAACATATGTATTATTTCAAAGAAGTATTTCCCGGGCGGCCGGTAAGGGTTTCCCTGGAAGTCACGGCAATGAGCGAAGATGGAAAGTTTTTTGAATTCCACCATAATTTTTATGACAGTAAAGGCAAGAATGTGGCCCATTGTGAAATGATGGGCGCATGGATGAGTCTAAAAACCAGAGGCCTCGTCAGTTTGCCGGATAATTTATTGAACATTTTTAATACTGTTGAAAAGCCGGAAGGTTTCCGCAAGTTGACCAAAGAAGATACCAGGAGGTTTGCTAAAATACCCAAGGATTTGACCCAGGCCCCCTAGCCCCCAAAGAGGGAACTCTCACTTTTATGGAAACGACTAGTAGTCCCCCCTTTGGGGGCTAGGGGGCTTTCGACTTGCCAAATAAACTCCTAATAACACCAAGCAAGCCGCCAAGATTTTTAAGGTGGTCAAACTATCTTTTCCGGTGGCGGTCGCATATAATATCCCTATTAATGGCTGTACATAAACAAAGGCACTCAAGGTCGAGGCCTTTAATTGCGTCAAGGCAAAAATATTGAAGAGATAAGTGCAAAAAGTGGTGCCGACAACAACGAAAACAATACTCCATATAGCCTCAGGGGGTAAAGCGGCAAAATCTATTTCCAAAAATTCATGATAACCAAAAGGCAGACAAAGTAAAATTCCCAATGTAAATAACCATTTCATAAAAGTAAAGGGATGGTATTTGTAAAGCAACGGCCTTACAATGATCAGATACGATCCATAAAAAACCGAGTTCGTCAAGATGAGAAAATTTCCCAAAGGAATGTTTGGTGCATCTTGACGGATTTCCGTTCCGAAAAGAATTAGCCCTAAGGCACCTAAAAGCCCGATCGTTATTCCCAATACTTTGCGGCCTGATATTTTTTCCTTGATAAGAATTGCCGAAAGAACCAGTACGATAATCGGAGTGGTCGTGACTAAAACAGAGCTGTTGATCGGAGTGGAAAGTGACAATCCCTTAAAGAAGACCAGCATATTGATGCCCATACCCAAAATGGCGCAGACCAACATTCGAGGATAGTCTTGTTTTTCGATGCGTTCTTTGGGGCCGAAAATAGAAATCATCCAAAAAAGCAATGCCGCACCGCCGACCCGAAAAATGATGAACGCAAAAGGCTGCACATAATGTGGCATTACCCCTTTTGCGATGGTGTGATTTAGTCCGTAAATGGTTGTGGCCCCTATGGCGGCCAATATGGCTAGCGTACGTTTACTCAAGAATAGATGGCTTGTTTGGCAGCTTCGACCACCTTTTTACTGTTTCCGATAAATATTTGATCATTTACTATTACCACAGGTCTTTTTAAAAAGGTGTAGTGTTCTAATATCAAATCTTTATAGTCTTTTTCGGAAAGTGTTTTTTCGTGCAGCCCTCGTTGTCGAAAAAGCATTGCCCTACGGCTGAACAAAGCTTCATAACTTCCTGCCAAATTCTTCATTTCGTCGATTTGTGCAGAGGTCATGGTTTCCGTTTTAATATCTTGTAAAGTAAACCCATTCAAAGGTTGAAGTTCTTTGATAATTCGTTGACAAGTACTACAACTTCCGAGGTGGTATATTTTTCGCATAGACAGTTTATTAAGTCATTTCAAAGCAAGGCAAAAATTCTTCGATCTTAAAATTGGAATACGGAAACACAAAGAAACCCAATTCCCTTCAATTGTACTATTTTTAACATCCACTTTAAAAAGTACATATCTTGAAAAAGCTCTTCGATATCACATTGCAGAACAGAAAAATTCTTTATAAAATTCTTAAGAATACCCCCGAAGAACAACTTTTGAAAATTCCTGACGGTTATCGAAATAATATTTGGTGGAATATCGCCCATGTGGTCGTCACGCAACAATTACTGGTCTATAAAATGAGTGGATTGCCCCTTCTTATTCCTAATGAGCTTGTTGACAAGTTCAAGAAGGGAACCCTGCCAGATGGCAACGCTACCGATCAAGAAATCGAAAGCATAAAAGAGTTTTTATTTTCTACGGTGGAGCGTTCAGCCGAAGATTATGAAAACGGGCTTTTCAAAAATTATGAAGAGTACACAACAAGTGCCAATGTCACTTTACGAAATGTTTTAGATGGCATTGCCTTTAATGTTTTTCATGAAGGCCTACATTTGGGGACTATTCTGAGTCTTCAAAAGTCGTTGTAGTAATTAGTCCTTCCGTTTTGATCTTACTTTTTAAGAACTTCTGGACTTCTTTGTAGGGGAGTATAATTTCGATTGGTCCATCTGCATACGACGCGACCTCATATTGGTTGTATAGCAATTTGATGCCATCTTGCGTGAAGCCGATATTTTCAGGCAGGTAAAACGAATCACGCTCAAACATAAAACCCGTTGAATTGATCGATTCGTCACCCGGAATACCTTCTATTTTTCGAAATGCTTTTTCAGCTAATGATTCAAATGCGTCCTTATCCTTGAAAATCTGCCAGTTCTTTAGTTCTTTGCCCGTTTTCTTATCGAAGTTCAAAAACCGCATTGATCGATACCCATGAGCTCCCCCAGTGAATAAATAAGAATTCAAAATTATGGTCAATGTATTCTTGTCTTCATACGTAACTTTGCCTTCTATTTTTGCTACCCAGGTGTCATTTTCACCTTCATATAATTTTGTGATCTCCTTATGGGCATCATCAAACGATTCGATGGCTTTTTGAATAGTGTATGTTTTTGAATCCTCGGTTTCCCCAAAGAGAAGAATCGTTGTTATTTCTTTTGAAATACAAGTGTTGATATTCTCGGCCAGCTTTGACTTTTCAGCTACC
>QIJL01000143.1 GCA_003232435.1 Flavobacteriales bacterium
CGGAAGAACAAATGATCATGAGACAAAATCTATTAGGTTCTACCGAAACGGTAAATCCTGTTGTTTCTTTGGAACAAATTTTAAATGGTCAAAAAGCTGTTCGGGAAGTCTATATGGATGAAAAAATCGAGAAGTATATTCTAGACCTGGTCTTTGCAACTCGCTATCCGGAAAAATACAATTTAGAGCACCTTAAGCATTTGATAAGTTTCGGAGCTTCCCCTAGGGGAAGTATCAATCTGGGTAATGCCGCAAAATGTTTTGCATTTATCAAACGTAGGGGGTACGTGGTGCCGGAAGATGTAAGGGCAGTAGTTCATGATGTATTGCGTCACAGAATAGGAATTACCTATGAGGCCGAGGCAGAAAATATTACTTCAGAAGAAATCATCAACAAGATCGTAAACGAGATCGAAGTGCCGTAGCCCCCTAGCCCCCAAAGGGGGAACAAAATAAAGGGCGGCGATATTATAACTCGATATGTATGAAGATTTACGAACCACAATTACTTCGGTCTAATAAAAACAAAGTAGCTAGTTTCCCCTTTGGGGGCTAGGGGGCTTATGGATACCAAAGAGCTTCTTAAGAAAGTACGTAAGATCGAGATCAAGACACGGCGTCTTTCCGATCATATTTTTGGTGGCGAATACCATTCGACCTTCAAGGGTCGTGGTATGACCTTTAGTGAGGTTCGACAATATCAATTCGGCGATGATGTGCGTGCCATCGATTGGAATGTGACGGCACGCTATAACGAACCTTTTGTCAAAGTTTTTGAAGAGGAAAGGGAGCTGACAATGATGCTGATGGTCGACGTAAGTGGTTCGGAACTCTTCGGAACGACCAATCAGTTCAAGAAAGAAATACTGACCGAGATATCGGCCACCTTGGCTTTTTCGGCATTGCAGAACAATGACAAGGCGGGCCTAATTTTATTCTCTGATGAAGTAGAGCTTTTTATTCCTCCAAAAAAAGGAAAGAGTCACGTTCTGCGGATTATCAGGGAATTGCTGGAATTCAAACCGAAAAGCAATAAGACCGATATTGCCTGGGCATTGAGATATCTATCAAATGTGATGAAAAAAAAGGCGATTGTTTTTGTATTGTCCGATTTCATCGCCGATGACTACGAGCAGACTTTGAAGATTACTGGAAATAAACATGATGTAACGGGCATTCGTGTCTACGATCATCGCGAAGAGTCGATTCCGAATTTGGGTATGGTACAAATGCAAGATGCCGAAACCAGTCAATTGCAAATTGTCAATACACAATCAAAAAGGGTAAGACAATCGTATGAAAAATATCATCTTGAAAAAGTCGGCTATTTCAATGATACTTTTAAAAAATCGGGTTGTGGAGTGATAAGTTGTAGGGTAGACGAGAGCTATGTAAAAAAGTTGTTGGGTTATTTCAAACGGAGAGGGTAATGAGAGTTATGGGTTACGGGTTACGGGTTACGAGTTGTGCTTCGCAGTTGTCGCGATGCATAATCGTATGCTTGTTTTTCTTCTCATTTGTGGGGGTTTCTCAAACTCCACCGAAAATTTCCTCTAAGGTCGATACAACTTTTATCAAAATCGGTGAGCAGATCCAATTCACGGTAACCGTCGATGTCGATAGTACAGATCAGGTTATCTTTCCCGAGGGTCAGACTTTTTCCCCTTTGGAAACTGTTGAGGCCTTACCTACGGACACCACAAAAAAGCAAAGTCGTTACATTCTCCAAAAAACATATGCGCTTACACAATTTGACTCGGGCGTGTACAAATTGCCCACGCAGTTCATAGACATCAATGGTAAGGGATTCTATACGGATTCATTGATGGTCAACGTGGCAACAGTACCCGTTGATACGATTGCCCAAAAGATGTATGACATCAAACCTTTGATCAATGTCGAAAAAAGCAATGCTTCGTTTTGGAAAATCCTATTTTTTATACTATTGGCGTTATTAGTTCTGGGAGCATTATTGTATTGGTTCGTCTTTCGTAAAAAAGCGTTGACCGAAGAAGAAAAGGAAGCCTTGTTGCCGCCTTACGACCGTGCATTGTTAGAGCTCAAAAAATTGGAGAATTCGAAATATCTCATCCAAGACGAATACAAGCTATACTATACAGAACTTACCGATATCGTGCGCTCTTATCTAGAAGAAGATGCCCACGTCACTGCTTTAGAAAGTACTACTGACCAGTTGATAGACAAACTCGAAATGCTGCGCGATGCGGGAGAATTGAAATTGGAAGACGCTACCTTAAAGCAATTCAAGCAAATATTGCAGACAGCCGATTTGGTAAAATTCGCCAAATCGAAACCCGCGATTTCAATAGCCGAAGAGCATAGAAAGTCTATTGAGCAGATTGTCATCAAAACACATGATGCGCTGCCCGAACCTACCGAGGAAGAATTATTGGAACAAGAAGAGTACCAAGAAGAACTCGCCCGAAAACAACAACGCAAAAAATGGATTATTGCAGGTGTCGCCGCATTCGGCGCCATACTTTTATCCATTGCCGGCCTATCTGCCTATTATGGTCCAAAACAAGTTTGGGATACTGTAACTAGACACCCCACCAAAAAATTATTGGATGGTGAATGGGTATCGAGCTCATACGGTTACCCTCCTGTTTTATTAGAAACCCCTGAAGTACTGGTCAGACAGAAAACGAAAATTCCATTAGAGTTCCAAAACAAGATCAAGGAACTGCATACCTTCGGTTATCACAATGACGAGGCTTTTTTTACAGTAGCTTCTACTTCCACCACCTTGGCAGAACAGGAAGAGCCCGAACATGAGAAAACAATTGAAAACCTGATCAGGGGTTTTGAAAAAAAAGGAGCTAAAAATATAATTACCAAAAATGAGGAGTTCACTACTATTTCGGGAGTGAAAGGTTTAAAAACCTACGGTAGCGGAAAATTCAAAGTGCCTGATTCCGATGAACTGGTTAGGGGCCAGTATATGATCTTTAGTTTCGGCGGACCGGGTTTTCAGCAACAGATATTAATCACTTGGTTAGACGCTGACACCTATGCCAAAGAAATAGTAGATCGTATCGTATCGACCCTTGAGGTCAAAATAGAAGCATAAATGTTAGAGAATATTTCATTTGCGAACCCTGGGTTCTTTTGGTTGCTGTTATTGCTTCCTCTGGCTTTGCTATGGTATTTTTTCAAACGGAAGGAACAAAATGCATCTTTGACAATCTCAAGTGTCAAAGGTTTTTCCAAAGATGATATCATTCCAAAGCTTCGACATTTATTATTTATATTCAGGCTACTATCACTGGCTGCAATAATAGTGGCCATGGCGCGCCCACAGACAGAAGATATTTCCACCCGCACAAAGACAACAAAGGGTATCGACATCGTAATGGCCATTGACGTTTCATCGAGCATGTTGGCGCGAGATCTCAAACCAAATAGATTATCCGCCCTAAAAGAAGTAGCCTCCGATTTTATTGTCAAACGGCCGAACGACCGTATCGGCCTGGTCGCTTATGCCGGTGAAGGCTACACCAAAACACCGATAACCAGCGACAAATCGATTGTGTTGCGTGCCCTTGGCGAAATAACCTATGGCCAGCTCAATGATGGAACTGCAATCGGAATGGGTCTTGCCACGGCGGTAAACCGATTAAAAGAGAGTAAGGCGATCAGCAAAATAATCATTCTACTTACCGATGGGGTAAACAATTCCGGTTTTATCGAGCCGCTGACAGCAGCAGATCTGGCAATTGAATTCGGAATCAAAACATACACTATTGGCCTCGGAACAAATGGAAACGCATTATCGCCAATTGCCTATAATTCAGATGGTTCTTAATCGATGAAGAACTTTTAAAAGAAATCGCCAAGGTCACCGGGGGAAAATATTTCAGGGCGACCAACAATGAGAAGTTGGAAGCTATTTACGACGAGATAAATAAATTGGAAAAAACAGAAATAGAAGAATTCAAATATTACAGGTATGAAGAAAAGTTCCGGCCATGGATTTTATTGGCAGGAGGGCTTCTTCTATTGGAATGGGTATTGAGAAATACGTTGTTCAGGAGTTTTATTTGACCTGGCGAGACCTGCAAGGTGTCGTCTCCGGTTGCCGAGCGAAGCCGAGGCAAAAGGAGACCTCCTTGTAGGTCTAAGCGCAAAGGTAAAATAAAAGAATACGACTCGAATAGGTATATCGGGTCAGACCTACAAGGAGCCCCGCTTTGGCGGAGAACACCTTGCAGGTCGATCAAAAAGAAAAAATGATCCAGTTAGACGAAAAAATATATTTCTATTTGCTTTTCATCCTTCCGGTGATAGTGGTGCTTTTTGTGCTTTTACAAATCTGGAAAAAAAGAACGCAGGGTAAATTTGCCGATCTACCTTTGCTAAAAAGGTTGACACCGAGCAAATCCCATTTTAAATCCACATTAAAATTGATTCTCTTTCTTATGGGCCTTGCCGGATTGACCTTGGGCTTGGTGAATCCGAAAATGGGCACCAAGCTGGAAACCGTTAAGCGTGAAGGGGTCGATATCGTTTTTGCGGTCGATGTCTCAAAAAGTATGTTGGCCGAAGACATTGCCCCCAATCGACTTGAAAAGGCCAAACGTCTTGTTTCAGAAATAATCAACCAATTGGCAAGCGATCGTATCGGCATAATTGCCTACGCAGGGCAAGCCTATCCGCAATTACCGATAACGACCGATTATGGGGCGGCGAAAATGTTCTTGCAAAATATGAATACCGATATGCTTACCTCACAGGGTACGGCGATCAATGCCGCAATAGAACTCGCGACTACCTATTATGATGATGAAGATCAAACCAACAGAGTGCTATTTATTATTTCGGATGGAGAAGACCACTCCGAAGGGTCGGCCCTTGATGCCGTCGAAGAGGCAACAGAGGCAGGCATTCGAATTTATACAATCGGAGTAGGCAAGACCAAGGGAGCGCCAATTCCGATAAAAAGAAAAGGAGTTGTTGAAAGGCTGAAAAAAGATAATAAGGGCGAAGTCGTCATTACCAAGCTAAATGAAGAAATTCTAGTCGATATCGCCGACGAAGGCAATGGTGAATATATCGATGGCACGAATACCGAAGAAGCCGTTAATTATATCAAGGAACAATTGTTGCAGATGGATAGAAAAGAATTCGAGGCCAAACAATTTGCCGAGTACAAAGACCAGTTTCAATGGTTTTTAGGAGCAGGTCTTCTATTTTTATTCCTTGATATTTTTGTGCTGGACCGTAAAACGGAATGGCTCAGAAAATTGAATTTGTTCAACGAAAAATGAAGTAAGAAACAAGATGTTTTTAAATATGATTTTTGATTTACCCAAATTTGAATTCTTTCAGCTGAAGTTTTTGTCTAGAATCTAGGCTCTTGGTTCTTTTGTCCATATTCAAAAGCGTAACAAAAAATATGAAAATAAAACTGACATATTTCCTTTTATTGATAGGGTGCTCCCTTTTCGCACAGACCGAGCAAGAGATCGAAAAAGAGAATGCCAAAGATTTGGAGGAATCGACCGATCTTACCTGGGAGGCGAACAAAGAAATATCCGAAGATAATTTTATCGAAGCAGAAAAAGTTTATCGCAAAGCGATTTCGAAAAGTGATAAAAATGCGACCGCGCCATTCAATCTAGGCAATGCCTATTACAATAAAGAGACCTATAGCGAAGCTTTTGGTCGTTTCAAACAGGCAGGTGAACTTGCGGAAGCCAAGCCCGATAAGCATAAGGCATTTCACAATATGGGCAATGTTTTTATGAAGAGAAAGGAATATGAAAAGGCCGTTGAAGCTTATAAGGAAGCGCTTCGCAATAATCCGAAAGATGAGGAAACCCGATACAATTTGGCCCTGGCAAAAGAAATGTTGAAAAAGGAGCAGGACGAACAAAAACAAAACGACGAGAACAAAGACAATAAAGACCAAGAGGATAAAAAAGACGAGCAAGACAAAAACGAGGATCAGAAAGACGACGGCGATAAAAAAGAGGACGAGGGTGATAAAGAAGACGAAAACAAGGAAAAAGAAAACGAGGGAGATAAGGGTGACCAAGAAAAAGATGAGAACAAAGAAGGCGAAGGAGATAAAAAAGAAGAGCAAGAAAAAAAGCCTGAGGAGCAACAGCCCCCTCGACCTAATCAGTTGTCAAAACAACAGATACAGAATCTGCTAGATGCCATGCAGAACGAAGAGAACAAAGTACAGGAAAAAATAGATGCCCAAAAAGTAAAGGGTGTCAAAGTAAAAAATGAAAAGGATTGGTAGTTCCGATGAAGCTTAAAAACTATATATTATTTACTCTTTTAGCGTTTTTCGCCCTTACGTCGAGTGCGCAAGATGATAATGCGGTCACCTTCGAACTCAAGGTAAGCAAGAGCAAGTTGGGCATCAATGAACGCTTACGCGTAGATTTCATGATGAACAAAGATGGCGACAACTTCAACCCGCCAGATTTTCAGGGATTCCGTGTTTTGATGGGGCCTTCACAATCAATAAGTTCTGCATGGATCAATGGAGTTCGAAGTTATTCCAAAACCTATTCGTACACCTTGGCTCCAACATCGCAGGGCAAGTTCAATATCAAACAGGCTACTATCGATATCGAAGGCAAGACCTATAAATCGTTGGCCAAACAAATCGTGGTTGGACCTGCAGTCGATAAACCGAGCGATCAAATGACCGTTGACGATATGGCCGACGAAAGCTTGCACCTGGTGGCCGAGGTCTCGAAATCGAAGCCGTTTATGAACGAGGCCATTACGGTGGTCTATAAATTATATGTGAGTCCGTCTATAAGTGTTTCCAACTATCGTCCTTTGGACAATCCGAAATACAACAATTTTTGGAGTCAAGATATACCCATAACTAGATTGAACGCCCAAAACGGCACCTATAAGGGAAAACCCTTTCGCTATGTCATATTGAAGCGAGTGGTATTATATCCGCAAAAATCAGGAAAACTGGAAATCGAGCCTCTTTCTTTAGATGTCACTGTGGATGTACCTACGAACAAGCGTGATTTTTTCGGAGGAAGAATTTACTCCCAAACGAACAAGACGGTATCCGCCGGCAAGCGAACGATTGATGTAAAACCGCTGCCAGCTCAAGGGAAACCGGCTAATTTCAACGGGGCGGTCGGCAACTTTGATTTTAAGGTGACCACCAGTAAGAATTCGTTAAGTGCAACAGAATCACTTCAGGCAAAGGTAGAAGTAAGCGGAAGAGGCAATCTGAAATTATTTAAACTGCCAGAACCGAACTTACCGAGTTCGTTGGAAGTTTATGAGCCTGAATTTGATGAAAACGTACGTACAACATTGTTGGGCATGCAGGGCAAAGTCGCCAACAATTACACGATAGTGCCCGCCTATAAAGGCAAGTACCCCATACCAAGTATTTCATTCAGTTATTTCAATCCAAAAACCGGAAATTACAATACCGTAAATTCAGAAGAAATTCTTGTAAACGTTCTTGACGGACCTTCAAGAGGGAATCCAGATTCCAAAGGGTCAGTTACAGGAAATAAGCAATCTGTTGAAGCCCTCAGCGACCAGTTCTCATTTATAAAGCTAAATACAAACCTCACTGCCGTCGGCACCAATTATTTTTTCGGTTCGACATGTTTCTATCTTTGGTGGTTACTGCCCCTGCTATTAATACCTATTGCCATTTTAATTAGGAAAAAAAGAGATGACATGACAGGTGATGTCGAAGGGAATAAAATCAGAAGGGCGAACCGATTGGCGCGGAAATATTTATCCTCGGCCAAAAAGGCATTGGGCGATAAAGAGGCCTTCTATGTTGCCATGGAAAAGGGATTGCATAATTACCTAAAGGCAAGATTAAAAATCGAGACTTCTGAATTCAGTAAGGATAAGATAAAGACCCTATTGACCGAAAAGAAAGTCGACGATACGACTATCGATAATTTTATACGACTATTGAAAAATTGCGAGATGGCGCGTTATAGTCCGTTTTCAGAGGTGCAAATGCAGCAAGATTATGATAGCGCAAGTGAGGTAATCTCTTATTTGGACAAGCAGTTGTAAGGTTTGTGGTTAAAATTGATAAAAACCTGATTACCGATTACTGAAATTTATCAAAAATTTGAAGTGAAAAACAAAGTTTTAATATTATTCATTTTATTCGGATTGAGCGCAAGCGCCCAGAACGAAACAGAAAGGCAATGAGGCCTACAATGAAGGTGACTATGTAAAAGCAGCGGATCAATATTTGGAAATACTTGACAAGGGCGAACATTCGGCAGAACTTTACTTCAATCTAGGCAATGCCTATTATAAATTGAACCAGATTGCGCCAAGTATCTACTATTACGAAAAAGCGCTTCTGTTAAGACCCAACGATAGCGAAATAAAAAACAATCTAGCATATTCGCAAAACATGACGTTGGATGCGATTGAAGTGCTTCCCGAAACCGGGCTCGCCAATCTCTATAAAAGGTTTACAGGGTATCTTTCATTTGACCAATGGGCCAAGACCGCCGTGTTTTTTATGATTTTGTTTGTTTTACTTTATATCGCTTTTTATTTTTTCCGGTACTCGACACGAAAAAGAATTGCATTCATAGGCAGTCTTTTGGCCATCTTGTTGTCGATCATATCTACAGTCTTTGCCTTTATCGAATACGAAGATTTCAAGACCGATAACCCGGCAATTGTATTTGCCCAGGAAAGTCAGGTAAAGACCGAGCCCAACGATAGAAGCCAGCAAGCTTTTGTTTTGCATGAAGGAACCAAGGTAAATGTACTTGAAGAACTGAATCAATGGAAAAAGATTAGTCTGGCCGACGGAAAGACCGGATGGATTTCTTCTGAAAGCATCAAACTGTTAAAGGATTTTAGGCCTTAGGTTGAAAAAAATGCTTGGTACATCCTCCCAAATAAGGTAATAGGGCTACCCATTTAAGTCTCGGAGCAAAATAATCAAAAGTTCTGGGATACCGTAACTACTGGGCATGACCAATATCTATATGACTTTTCAGATATTAAAATTATGACTATAAATCATTAGTGGGCATTTAAAACCCCTTGATTTTCGATTGTTTGGATTCCAGTTCTTTGACATCTTTGCAATCGTAATCCGTAAGCATCTCCCTTACGGGGGTTTTGTCGAGTAGCGATATACTCGATATCTATAATATTTCGTAGATTCTACGCTTTGATTCGAGTTTGTTCCCTATTATGGCCACAAGGCAATAGGCGATGATGGCGCAATGGACCCGGATCTTGACCGCGTCCATGCTCGTTCCCAAAAATGATCTTATCCTCAGATGCTGTTTCATCCATTTGAAGAACGGTTCCGCCTCCCAGCGTTTCTTGTACGGCATAGCTATCTCGGTGGCGTTGAGATCCATATTGTCGGTCAGGAAGACGAATTCCTTTTCGGTTTTGCTATCATGATATTTTATACGCCGGAGCTTTTCGGGATAGTCTTTTTTAGAGTAATGTCCTTCAAGTCTGCCTATCTGGTCCTATTTGACCCCTTTGGCCCTGTCCGCCGTCGCGGGGTACGTTCCTCTTGAAGCGCATGTTCTCCTTGGCCTGGGCAACGGAAAAGACCTTTTGGAGGTGGACAGCGTAGAGCCGGGCAAAATCGATATACGCCCTGTCCGTCACATAGGAGCTTCCGGCCTCGTATGTCGGGATGTCCAGCACGTTGACATCGTGCAGGCTCGCATTGGAAATATGGGGGGACTCGGTACGGACGTCCTTAGGTCGTAAAGCACATGGGGTTCTGCCCCTCCCTTGGACTTTCGGAACTCCGCCCACCGGAACACGCTCGGGCAAAGGTCTATGGTGGTCGGGTCAAGGGCGTACACGTTGCCTTCCACATCGATCTCGAAATCGTCACGGTAACAGCTTTTCCCCGCCTTGGTGGTCAGGGCGTAGGCGAACTCCTCGAAGATCTCGTGGCTCTTTTTTTCGTTGGCCTTGCCAAGGTTGCGCTCGGTAACGGAAGTCCCGAACCCCGAATGGCGGTATTTGGGGCGGTGTGCCTTCAGGCTCGAAATCAGGTCCCGCATGCCGCCCCTTGAGGTCAGTTGGGCGAAGACATATCTACCTTGGTTCATGGGATCTTTATTCAAAGATCCCATTTTCCGATTCAAATCGTCACGCTACCAAAAACCGCCGTAGATGCGATATACGAAGAATTTCGAAGAACTTATTTTATTTTTTAGTGCCCACTAGTGATAAAATACATATATTAAAGATAATACCCAACTGCAACTGCTTACCGCTAACTTTCAAAGAATTCGTACCTCGTAGTTCGTACTTCGTTCTTACCTTTACCCCCCATGAAGCCAAAGTTCATTCTTGTTGCTTTGCTATATGGCATTTTTTGTTTTTCTCAGGATGATGACATTCCAAAGCGATATGTCTTGGACGCCAACTTATTCAACGGCTCTATTTTACTTCACAATCCTGATATTACCCATTTGATTCAAGAGCATCCTAGCGGATTGATTTTGGGACTAAATCGAAAAACTTACGGGCATGAAGAATGGGAAGAACTCTTTAATTATCCTGATGTGGGCTATTCCTTTGTTTATCAAGATATGAACAATGAAACTTTAGGGAAGAATTTCAGTCTCTATGCCCATTTCAACTTTTATTTTTTCAAGCGCAATTTGCAATTTCGGATAGGGCAGGGTATCGCCTACACGACGAACCCGTATGACAAAAACGATAACTTTCGCAATAATGCCTATGGTTCCGATTTTATGAGCTCCACTTTTCTGATGCTGAATTTCCAGCGGGAAAATATTTTTAAGGGGTTGGGTTTTAAAGCCGGAATTTCAGTAATACATTACTCCAATGCCAATGTGAAATCGCCAAATACCTCTACAAATACCTTTGCTCTGAACGCGGGCTTGACTTATGATTTAGATGGAGGGAAACAACAAGAATTCGTAACCATCCCGGATCGTGAAAAGGTTACCGAGCCCTTGCGATATAATATCGCTTTTAGAACGGGTATCAATGAGAGTGATGTTATTGGCCTTGGCCAACACCCGTTCTATATTTTTTCGGGCTATGTTGATAAGCGCCTAGGCCGTAAAAGTGCCCTTCAAATGGGGGCCGATTTCTTTCTTTCTAATTTTCTAAAGGAATTGATTCGGTACCAATCGATTTCATTTCCTGAATACGGGGTGCAAGAGAACGATGATTATAAACGCTTTGGATTATTTCTCGGTCATGAGTTGTTTATCAATAAAATGAGTATCGTTACGCAATTGGGATACTATGTGTATTACCCTTTCGATTTTGAAGGAAGGGTTTACAATCGAGTAGGGATGAAACGTTATTTTGGAAAAAAAATGTATGGTGTGATTACCTTGAAGTCGCACGGTGCGGCGGCTGAAGCAGTTGAATTTGGAGTTGGGGTTCGATTTTGAAGTTATGAGTTTATTCGAAGAGCGTTATAAATGGGTCCTCCCCTTATTTTCAAGGGGAGAGCCTGTGCCGAATTTACTTCGGTATGCCGAAGGCGGAGGGGTCAGCTTTGGAACATCACGGATGATTATGAAAATAATGATATTTTTTCTAGTAGCACTTTTAATATCAAGCTGTAACTCCGAATCCGCCCCTGACTGTTTGAAAAACTCAGGAGATCTCATTCGCCAGGAAGTATCCGTCCCCGATTTTTCTAAAATTACCGTATTTGAAAAAATAAGTTTGGTTTTAAAACAAGGCGACACCCAAAAAGTAGAAATCGAAACCGGGGAATTTCTTTTTAAAGAGGTTACGGCCTCAGTGGAAGGCGATCGTTTGATTTTGCGAAATGAAAATGGTTGTAACCTTTTTCGTGGTTATGGAATAACCAAGATTTACGTTACCTCCCCGAATATCACTGAGATTAGAAGTAGTACAGGTTTGCTGATTAAGAGTGATGGCGTTTTGTCATATCCTTTTTTAGAATTGTTCCAAGAAAGTTTCTTGGAGCCGGAGAGCCTGACTACTGATGGTGAATTCGATTTGGAACTTGATTCCAGGTCTGTGAGTGTAGTCGTCAACGGTATCGCTTATTTTAAGCTTAGGGGAGTTTCGGAAAATCTAAGTTTGATTATTGCCTCTGGCGATTCCCGTATAGAAGCTGCCGAATTATCAGTTGAAAACATCTATCTGAACCATCGCGGCAGCAATGATATGTTTATCAATCCGCAACTTTCAGTTAAGGGCGTAATTCGGGGTAATGGAGATGTGATCAGTTCAAATCGACCGCCAATAGTGGAAGTTGAGGAGTTGTACAAGGGGCGGTTGATTTTTAAGGATTGATTCGGAAGGGGTATAACCCGGGCCATTTAATCTGGGCATACCTTTGAGAAAGGAAACTATCAATGGCTTGGAGTAAGTAATGGGGTATGGGCTTTTCATCCCTTCCGTCTTCTGGCTGGAAAAGCCGGAATCGACCTTCCCTTAAAAAAGAGAAGGAGCTAAAATCCGCTTTCTGAATTAATTGTATAGAGTTACTACGTTAAAGACTATTTCATTAACTTGATATCAAATACAATGACAATGGAATTTACGGGATTGAGTTTGATAAAGTTCACTG
>QIJL01000404.1 GCA_003232435.1 Flavobacteriales bacterium
AACCCGCATTAGGTTGGGATGTATTCGTGCCGGTCTTGGTTATCTTTCCTATATTATTATTTATCTTTTCGAAAAAATACGGCTGGACCAATTGGAAGGAACGCCTTACCGGAAAAATACTTTCTAAGGAAGAATACTTAGCATTAGAGCCCAATGACACCGAGCTACAAAACCCTTCATAAAGATTTCAGGTTAAACGGACTTTCTTATTCAAAGGAAGAACTAAAAGACCTTGGCCATGGTTTTGTCAAAGAGGGACTAGAACACGAACAAGCAATAGGGAATTTTCTTCTTGATTGGTCGGATGCCAACGAAACCATAGGCGTAGACACCTCAGGTTCTACCGGTAAACCCAAACGGATTTTACTGAAGAAGGAATATATGGTAAATTCGGCCATTGCCACAGGCGACTTTTTTGACTTAAATCCTGGTGACAAAACTTTGTTGTGTTTGCCTGCCGATTTTATTGCAGGTAAGATGATGCTCGTGCGTGCAATGGTCTTGGGCCTGGAATTGGATTGTGCAGAGCCATCTTCGGATCCTTTGAAATCTATTTCCAAAAAATATGATTTTTGCGCGATGGTACCACTGCAAGTAGAGAACTCCTTAAAAGAAATCGACCATATTAAGATCTTAATCGTCGGCGGAGCGGCAATTTCAGGTACATTAAAAGATAAATTGAGAGACATTTCCTGTGAAGTTTTCGAGACCTACGGCATGACCGAGACCATTACACACGTAGCTTTGCGCAAGGTCAATCATGGTACCGCTAGTTCGAACCCTTCGACTGCGCTCAGGACAGGCTCCGTCGAGAACTCCTTTAGGGCCTTGCCTGATTTGGTATTCTCAAAGGATAAAAGAGATTGTCTTGTAATAAACGCCTCAAAAATTTCAGATGGCCCTATAAAAACAAACGACGTTGTGAATCTGATTTCCGAAACCGAATTCGAATGGCTTGGCCGCCATGACAATGTCATCAATTCAGGAGGAATAAAATTAGTTCCTGAACAAATCGAAGCCAAACTGGCAAGACTAATTTCCAAGCCTTTTTTTGTTGCGGGACTTCCCGACGAAAAACTGGGACAAAAATTGGTTTTGATAGTTGAAGGAGTTGCTGATAAAGATGTTGTATTTCAGAACTTGACCGAATTACATTCATTGAACAAGTATGAAGTGCCTAAAGAAATAATTTGGCTTCCTAAATTTATCCTTACTCAAAACGGGAAAATCCGAAGAAAAGAAAACACCAATCTAATTTAGGTTTAGGTTTTCTTCTTCCTACGATCTTTGTTTTTTCTTATTGAACTCGTTTAAACGAGTTCATTTCGTATTTTCATGAAATATACCTTACTCATGAAAAAAGTAGTGCTCCTATTCTTTTTGACTTTGACTAGTTTCTTAAGTGCTCAACAAGTCCTTCCTGAAAACCAGCGTGCTAGGGTCATAGACGAAATTCTGTACGATAAGCTCAACAATTTACTTCCTGAATTGATGGATAGGGCCGACATCGATATGTGGATACTAATTTCTCGGGAATACAACGAAGATCCCGTTTTAAGAACAATGCTTCCCGCGACTTGGTTGAATGCGCGTAGAAGAACGATTTTATTGTTCTACAGGAATAAAGAAAAAAACACTATTGAACAGTTGGCAGTAGCCCGATATAATGTCGGAAAAGACATCAAGTCAGTCTGGGACAAAGAAAAAGAACCCGACCAATGGAAGCGGTTGATGCAATTAATTGAGGAGCGCAATCCTAAAAAAATCGGACTCAACTTTTCGAAAGATCATAATATCGCTGACGGATTGGATAAGACCGATTACGATCAGTTCATGCAGAACCTTCCGAAGAAATTCCATAAAAAAACCGTTTCCGCGGAACAACTGGCAGTACGCTGGATCGAAACTCGCACGGAACGGGAAATGGTCATTTACGATCAATTGGTCGACATTACACATGATATTATTTCGGAGGCATTTTCTGAAAAAGTGATAACCCCAGGAGTTACCACTACAACTGAAGTAGAGTGGTGGATGCGTCAAAAAGTAACCGATATGGGTTTGGAAACATGGTTTCACCCTACCGTCGACATTCAGCGCAGCAGTGAAGAATTGGTCGGTCATTTATACTCCTTTTCCGGAAGGCCCGACGATATGGTCATTCTTCCTGGAGATTTGCTCCATTGCGATTTCGGAATCACCTATTTACGATTGAATACTGATTGCCAAGAATTGGCCTATGTTTTAAAACCTGAGGAAAAGCAGGCTCCGAAGTTCTTGGTAGATGGGCTGAAGGCCGGAAATCAAGTTCAAGATTTTCTGACTCAAAATATGATTACCGGTCGCACCGGAAATGAAATTCTGGCCAAGTCGTTGCAGGAAGCAAAAGCTGTAGGTTTACGCCCATCGATTTATACACACCCGTTAGGGTTGTATGGTCATTCCGCAGGTACCACTATAGGAATGTGGGATTCACAAAGCGGAGTGATGAAAGATGATGGGGAGAACTATCCGTTGAACCCGAATACGGTTTATGCCATTGAGTTGAATACAACGATTACCATTCCTGAATGGAAAAGGGATATTCGAATCATGCTCGAAGAAGCGGGTTTTTATGGCGAAGACGGATTTCGATATGTCAATGGCAGACAAACCGAATTGCTTTTGATTCCTAGAATTAAAGCCCATCAAGGAAATTAAACCTGCAAAACCCCCATATTGAATTGCTTTTCTATAGGCGCGTGATTAGCGGCCTCAATGCCCATTGAAATCCATGTTCGGGTATCCATTGGGTCGATAACGGCATCTGTCCAAATTCGTGCGGCGGCATAATAAGGTGAAATCTGATCGTCGTAGCGTGACTTGATTTTATCGAAGAGTTCCCTTTCTTTTTCGGGAGTAATCTTTTCGCCCTTCTTTTTTAAGGAAGCCGTTTCTATTTGTAATAATACTTTTGCAGCCGAATTACCGCTCATCACGGCCAATTCGGCACTGGGCCAAGCAACGATCAGGCGAGGGTCATAGGCCTTACCGCACATCGCATAATTTCCGGCACCGTAGCTGTTTCCTATAACAACCGTGAATTTCGGTACGACGGAATTACTGACCGCATTTACCATTTTAGCTCCATCTTTGATAATACCTCCGTGCTCGCTTTTGCTTCCGACCATAAATCCCGTTACATCCTGTAAAAAAACAAGAGGAATCTTCTTTTGATTGCAGTTTGCGATAAAGCGTGTGGCCTTGTCCGCAGAGTCGGAATAAATAACTCCGCCAAATTGCATTTCGCCCTTTGCCGTTTTTACGACTTTTCTTTGATTGGCGACAATGCCCACCGCCCAACCATCGATTCGGGCATAACCTGTTAGAATTGTTTTTCCATGGCCTTTTTTATACTGTTCGAATTCAGAACCATCGACCAGTCGTTTGATGATTTCAAGCATATCGTATTGCTCGCTGCGTGAATCGGGGAGAAGTCCATAAAGATCTTCGGGATTTTCCTTAGGCTTTTTAGCTTTTGTTCTGCTATATCCGGCCTTGTCGAAATCCCCGATTTTATCGACTATGTTTTTTATGGTGTCGAGCGCATCCTTGTCGTCCTTTGCTTTATAGTCGGTAACACCGCTAATTTCACAGTGAGTCGATGCCCCGCCCAAGGTTTCGTTGTCGATATTTTCGCCAATTGCGGCTTTGACCAAATAACTACCGGCCAGAAAAATACTTCCGGTTTTGTCTACGATCAAGGCTTCATCACTCATTATCGGCAAGTAAGCTCCGCCTGCTACGCAGCTTCCCATTACTGCGGCAATTTGGATAATGCCCATGCTACTCATAATGGCATTATTCCTAAAAATTCGTCCGAAATGTTCTTTGTCGGGAAAAATCTCGTCCTGCATCGGAAGATAAACCCCGGCACTGTCCACCAAATAAATAATGGGCAATCGATTTTCAATCGCGATTTCTTGGGCACGAAGATTCTTTTTTCCTGTGATGGGAAACCAAGCTCCGGCCTTTACCGTCGCATCGTTGGCAACTGCGATACATTGCTTTCCTCCGACATAGCCTATTTTTATCACGGTTCCGCCAGAAGGGCACCCACCATGTTCTTCATACATTCCATCTCCTGCAAAAGCGCCTATTTCAATATTTTTTTTATCTGGATCTAAAAGATAATCAAGTCTTTCACGTGCGGTCATTTTACCCTTTGCACGATGTTTTTCCAAACGTGCCTTGCCTCCGCCAAGTTTGACCTGGGCCAACCTTTTTTTGAGGTCTGAAAGTAAAAGTTTATTGTGATCTTCGTTTTTATTGAAGTCGATATCCATGAACAGTACTTTAAGAACCCGTCTTGAGTTATGCTATTACCTGCAAAATCATCATTATGTCCTCTAATTTTGTGCTTTTTTCACACCGTAGCTATGGCTATGCTGCCAAAAAAGTACTTCATTAGAGAACAAAAGCATGATTTTTCGCTTGCATACCATAACTCAATGTAGTAAAGATAAGGAGTTAAAATGATTACTTTTAAACCATAAAATTTGAAAATGGAGAATAAAATCAGATGGGGGATTGCAGGCCCGGGGAAGATCGCACACAAATT
>QIJL01000588.1 GCA_003232435.1 Flavobacteriales bacterium
TATTAATTACTAGATTGGTTTCATATAATATCATATGGTTTGATGTGTGTTTATGAGTTAAAATACTGATAATAAGATATTTATATTCTAATTATATCTATTACATTTATCCGTAAAACGGATAGCAAGGTGTATTCTAAGTAACTTAGAATTGTCTACTTCTTGCGAAGTGTTTTGCTTTAAAAAGCAACGAAAATGGAGCAAAGAAAAAGAGGTCGAAAACGATTGGGAAACAAGAAGCGATACCATAACGTAATGCTGCGTTTCAATGATACGGAATATGACAAATTGAGGCTGATCTGCGAATCCTATAATCTGGATATTTCGGAAAGGGGCGTGATTAGTCCGCTCCTGAGAAGATTGGTTTTGCAACAAGAGGCCGAAGAAAAAGATACGCTCCCTGACACCTCGAACCTGGCTTACCACATCAACAAGATCGGCAACAACATCAATCAATTGATAAAAATCGCACACCATAAGAATTTGAGAAGCCCGAACAGTAGTTTTCAAAACGAGATACAAAAGACCAATGAACTACTGTACTCGCTTATCGAAATTACGGCCAAGTACTAAACGGAATGATAGGAAGGATTATTTATGGCGAAACCTGTAAGGGAACGTTGAACTATGTCTTCGGGAAAGAAGGTATGCAAGTATTAGGTTACGGCAACACGTTTTCTCAAAGCATATCGCCAAAGTTCTTCGGGAACGTACTCCATTTTCAGGGACAGCGCAATGCCACCAAGAACCGCTATGCCCACATTAGCCTAAACCTTCCACACGGAGAACACCTTGACAACGATACTTTCCTTAAAGTCTCCGAAGAATACATGGATAATATGGGCTACGGGGAACAGCCCTATGTCGTGGTCAGGCACAACGATACGAAACACGAGCACGTCCATATCGTAACCACCAATGTGAACGAAGATGGAAAAGTACTCGGAATCTTTAATAGCTACCGGAGGAACATCGCAACGCACCAGTACTTAGAAAAGAAGTACGGCCTGTCGCCATCGCCAAGCACCAAACAAGAAAGGGAACTTCCGCTCTACAGATTGCCCGGACTACAGTTCGGTTTAGATGCCACCCAAGGGACTAAATTCTATATGCAGAATGTACTGAACAGCATCAACCAAAAATACAAGGTGCGGAGTTTCGACGAACTGGCGAAACTTGTAAAACCATATCACATTGAACTAAGGCAGACCAAAAGCGAATCGGGAAGGATTGGGGTCGCCTATGGACTGAACAACCAAAAGGATTATCGGACAAGGTTCATCAACGGCTCCACCGTACATCGAGGGCTGAGCGGCCCGAAACTTCAAAAGGCCTTCGATATCCACTCCAAATCAAAGCTGCTTCCGATGCACCGAAAACGGCTATTGAAACAGATAGAGACTACCTATGACCTTTTTCAAACTATCCATCCGCAGGAACTCGACGAAGTCCTAAAGGAATATCAGGACATCGACATAAAACTGGACAAGAAAGATGATGTTATCGAAGGATATACGATCTATGACAAATCGCGATATGTTTTCAGGGCAAAGGAACTTGGCAAAAATATCCGAATGGAAAACCGCAAGGATATTTTCGGGAATGGCAACGAGCCAACGAAAATCGAAACCGAAAGCAAACAGTTCAAGTTGGAAATCCAAAAACTGATAAAAGAGGCATTAACAACATCCTATCTGAAATCCCCGAAAACGGAAGGACTGCTCTCGGAGCATATAATGGCCAAGAAGTTCGGCGATATTATTAACAATTTAATCGAATCCAAAAATTACAAATTCCTTGACCGTTATATTCCAAGAAATCAAAAAGCCGTGTTCAGTGAGGCGATTGAAAGAGCTTTCCCAATTGTCAAGGAAAGATTGTACCAACTGGAAACCAGAAAGGAAAAGGAAACCTTGGAAAACAAATTCAAGCTCATCCGCAACGTATTGAAAAAAGATATTTTCAATGTTGGCACGCAACAGGGCAGCGTTCGTCTTTTGTTCCAATCTCTGGGCGTAAAGTATAATGACAACAAGTTGTCCTTTACCAATTCCAACAGGCATACGGTTTCCGTTCCTTTGGGACACTTGCCCTTCCCCGAGAATATGGAAAAACATGTATCCTCGGGCTTTGTACGTCAAAACCATCTGATGCTCGAAATGTTATCGGAACAGTCCTCCGAAAATAGTCCCAAGCTATCGGCATCGGCCATTTTCCTGCCAATGATATTTCCTAAGCTTTATAAAAAAATGAATCCCATTTACAAAAAGCAATATGAAAGTGTCGCTTTGGGTTCTTATATAAAGAGTGCGGAACGGACACATGCACCTTTCGAAAAATCGGCAAAGGACTATATCGCATTTTTCAATGCCAAGGGGTTTTATTTTGTAAAAGGAGAAAAGGGGTTCGAGGTCAAATCGATTTATACCGACAATAGAACAGGTTATATTTTGCCGAAAAGGACGAGCCAGTATTTGAGTTCAATTCCCAATCTGAGCGAAACATTAAAGGGACAACAGACCGTCATCAATAGCCTTGCTGAAGACGGTAGGAACAACCTCGAAAACCTATGGGCGGGCCATCTAATGGAAAGGGGAATGTACGATAAGGTCGCCTTTATGCTAACGGCCGAAAATGTACACCCGAACCTGCATCGAGAAATGGTACACCACCATATGGATAACGGACTTCGCGAAAGTGTGAACGTAGCATCAGGGAGGCAATCCAGTATCCAACAAAACCGATTGCTCAGAAAAGGCGTTTATGCCATCAGTTCGATGTTGGGCGGTGGTGGCAAGAAAACCGAAGAGATGTACAATGGGTTCAAGGACGAGTTTACGGATTTTACAAAATTCAAGAAGAAAGGCATGGGGCCTTCTTTATAAAATTAAAAGAGGTGCTTTGATAAGGAATTTTGCGCCCTAAAGGGCGCCTTTTTGCGGATAGGGAGAAAAAAGAAAAATATTATTTGCTCATTTTGTCACCAAAACTTAAGCGAAGGTTACTGCGTTAAAATTTTTAAACGATATAGCGTCAAACTTAAATTTCTAATCTTTCCTGATATTCATCCATGATATGTGTGGGTAGATTTTTAATGTATATTTCGGTTGTGCTAATATCCCTGTGTCCGAGCATTTTGCTCAAAGCATTTATTGGAACATTATTGAGAATCAAGTTTGTTGCCATGGAATGACGACTCACATAGCTAGTTAAATTTTCTTCAATTTCACAAAGTTGAGCAATCTCTTTTAGACGTTTGTTATATCGCTTTCTTGCCCATCTTATATCTTTATATTGGTCCTGAATTTCATCACGTTTTATAATAGGAAATATATAAGCTGTTTTAATTTTATCTTTCAAGTAATGGTTCATTATAGATGATAATTGCTCCGTTATCTTAATATCATAAGGTCTGGCAGTTTTTTGCCGACGATATTGAATGCGGCCATCTACTATATTATCAATTTTTAAAAATGCCATATCAATAAAGGAAATACCGTTCATAAGGTATGAGCAGAGAAAATAATTGCGCGAATGGAATAAAGGTGAATCAGGTTCTAGTTTTAAATCTAAAATACGTTTGATTTTATCTTTACTGATTGCTCGTTTAGCCGTTGGTTGAGTTTTTATCTTATATTTCCTGAAAGGATAAGAATCTGCTGATACCAATTCTTGATGAATAGCTTTGTTGTATATAGCCCTGAAAGTTCTCATGTATGTAGATAGTCCATTTATGCTGTTTCCTTTTTTTAAATGAGCAGTTTCAAATCTTTTGAGATAGGCATAGGTCATTTCCTCAAATCGGAGACGCTCTTTTTTATGAAAGTTTTTCAAGGCACCCAAGGCACCTATATAGGTTTGAGCATTTCCAAAACGATTGGCCTCTTTCATTTCATCAATCAATCTCTGGCCATATTCAAAAAAAGAGATAGAATTGGACGTTTTGGTCAAAGTATGTTTAAGATCATTTATGCTTAGCCCATCTAATTGCCCGTTTTCCTCCAAATCATTTATGCCATCTCTTAATTCCGTCTTTTTTTTCATCAGGAGGTTGTTTAGGCGAGCAACAGAGGAAACGCCTTTGTAGGTCTTTTTTACATCGCGACTCTTTTCATTCCAGAATTCGGGAGGGACAGCAAAACCTGTAGAAATGGCAATAGTTTTACGATGATGACTTAATCTGAAAATAATAGGACAGGTGCCATTTTTGCGTTTGCGCCTTGTGTCCATTGAGAGCGTGATATTTGTTTTCATATTTTAAAGATATAAAAATTTGCACTCAATTTGCACTCAAAACAATGTTTTATATGGTCTTATATGAATTCATTTGAAACTTATGTCATTGAAAAACAATGCCATACACAAATTTAGAATCATATAAATACAATAATTCTATGCCTGGCAGGCAAGAGGTCACCGGTTCGACTCCGGTATTCTCCACCAATAAATACAGGGCTTCACTGAGTTTTCAACTTGTGAAGCTTTTTTG
>QIJL01000274.1 GCA_003232435.1 Flavobacteriales bacterium
TATACCCTCGGGCTTGATACCATTGAAAAAATGGTTTCCAAAATGAAGGAGACCCCATGGCCTATTTACAAAATCAAATTAGGAACCGAGGACGATGTAGCGATAGTCGGAGAACTACGAAAGCATACCGATGCCATATTCCGAATCGATGCGAATTGTGCCTGGTCCACAAAAGAAACGATACTCAACGCGCCTTTGCTCAAAGATTTGGGCGTTGAGTTTTTAGAGCAACCTTTAAAAGCCGACGATTGGGAAGGCATGGAAAAAGTGATGCATCATAGTGTGCTGCCGGTAATCGCTGACGAAAGTTGTATCGTTGAGGGCGATGTCGATAAATGCGGACTACATTTTAGCGGTATCAATATCAAATTGACCAAATGCGGTGGCCTTACCCCTGCCCTTCGTATGATCAAAAAAGGCAAAGAGCTAGGGCTAAAGGTAATGGTAGGCTGTATGACGGAATCCTCGGTCGGCATTTCCGCAATAGCACAATTGCTGCCCCAGCTCGATTATGTCGATATGGATGGCGCACTGCTTTTGAAAGAAGATATTGCCAACGGAGTACGTTTGACCAAAAACGCCGAAGTAATCTTTCCCGACCTTTCAGGAAGCGGAATAACCTTGTTTTGATGGCGCATTTTATAGACAGTTTTCCCGGTCGTGAGATTATACTGAATGGAGAAAAGTTTCTTTACTTCGGAGGTACGGCGTATCTCGGTTTACAGACAGATTTTGATTTTCAAGACATCTATATCAAGAATATAAAAAAGTACGGAACAAACTATGGCGCCTCGCGTAAAGCGAATGTTCGGTTCACTGTTTACGAAGAGGCCGAAAATAATTTGGCAAATCTAGTTGGAAGTGAAAATTGTCTGACCCTTTCCTCTGGCTATTTAGCGGGTCAATTGATTTCGTACTACTTCCATAAGAACGGATACCAATGTTTTTATGCCCCTGAAACGCACGAGGCGATCCACCAACAGCGGTCGAAAAACCATAAAGATCTAGATCAGCTGATTTTGGATTTGAAAAAAGCCGTTGAAGTGGATAATAAAAACCCTGTTCTCTTTCTGGATTCAATAAATCTTGATGGTAAAAATTATCCTGATTTCGAATGGTTAAAAAAGCTTCCTTTAAAAAAACTGATTCTTGTTGTTGATGATTCACATGGTCTGGGAATTGTCGGGGATGATGGTGGAGGGGTTTTTAGATCGTTGGAAAAAATAAAACCCAAAGAACTTATTGTATGCGGTTCTTTAGGAAAAGGCTTCGGCATTCAGGCGGGTATGATAGCTGGTAGTGGTCAATTAATAAAAGACCTGAAATCTACTACTATGTTTGCGGCTGCAAGTCCGGCATCGCCTGCTTCGTTGGTCACTTTAATGGATTCATCTGAAATACTTTCGAAAAAAAGAATCGCATTGAAAAACAACATTGATTATTTTACCAAATGCCTAAAAAACTTGGAGGCCTTGACCTATATTAAAGATTACCCCGCTTTTATGATCAACGACGAAAGAATACCCCCGAATCTACTCGCCCATAATATCATAATTACCGACTTCAACTACCCTACCGAGAACGACGATGTAGTTCAACGAATAGTCTTGAGTGCACATCACAACAAACAAGATGTCGAAACGCTGGCCAGGGCAATAGATATACACTACACAAACTAAAAACGACTATCGCCGGCCGATTATATTATATGCAATCTTTCGCGCAAAATATTATCGTTTTAACAAAATTTGTCGTAACTTTTTAGGAAATTATTATTCGATAACACTAAAATACTCGACCATGAAAAAATTACTTGGATTGGTTTTCTTGATGCTGCTCCTCATCTCCGCTACTGAAATGGCATCTTCAAAACCTACATTGCACCCGTCAATTGAAGGAACTTGGGAACTCGTCAGCTTTTATAACTATATAGATGGCGTAAATGTATCTGACACATTGCCGGCAACAGATGGCTATCGGCAGATTAAAATGTACTACAATGGCAAAGTCATGTGGACGAGATACGTACCTAACGATTCGGTCGAATGGTTCGGATATGGCTCATATCAAGTAGATGGTGATAAGCTAATGGAAAAACTGGAGTACATGTCGGCATCTATGCGTAAAGTTGCCAACCCTGATATGCTATGGACAATGGAGCTACAATTAGAAAATAATCGCTTTAGCCAAATATTTACCGACGAAGAAGGAAACCGTATTAATTCAGAAAATTACAAGCGAATCGATTAGGGCCTAATTTCTAAAAAAAAGAGGGTGTCTAAAAAATCAATTTAAAGTCGTTTGTCAGGTTGAGCCGGAAGGCAGGCTCATTTTGACAAGGAAAGTCTACTTTTTAGACATCTTCTTTTTTATGAACTCGAATAAGCCTTAAACCACTTCCTTTTCTTCTGGTACTTCTTTTGCGGCTAAGTATCTTTCAGCATCCAGTGCTGCCATACAACCCGTTCCGGCTGCTGTTACTGCCTGTCTATAAACATGGTCAGCGGCATCGCCAGATACAAAAACACCTTCAATGTTGGTTTTTGAGCTTCCGGGTTCGTTAATGATATAACCGGTTTCGTCCAGCTTTAGAAAATCTTTGAAAATGTCTGTGTTCGGCTTGTGTCCGATAGCGACAAAAAATCCAGTTGCCGGTATTTCAAAGGTTTCGCCAGTAATATTGTTCTTGGCACGCACGCCAGTCACAACTTGCCCGTCGCCCAAGACCTCATCTGTTTCGGTATTGAATAAAATTTCAATATTCTCGGTGTTACGAACACGTGCCTCCATAATCTTCGATGCCCTAAAAGCATCCCGACGCACTAACATCGTCACTTTTTTACAGAGTTTGGAAAGGTAATGGGCCTCTTCGGCAGCAGAATCCCCGGCACCCACAAGAACTACCTCTTGGTTGCGATAGAAAAATCCGTCACAGACCGCACATGCAGAAACACCTCCGCCTAATTTCAAATATTTTTGTTCCGATGGCAGTCCTAAATATTTTGCCTCCGCGCCTGTGGAAATGATAACAGTCTCACAATGTATTTCTGTAGTCTCATTGACCCAAACCTTATGCACAGGTCCAGAAAAATCTACTTTGGTAACCCATCCGTCTCGTACATCGGTACCGAAGCGTTCTGCCTGTTTTTGAAACTCAATCATCATTTCGGGGCCCGTGATCCCATCTGGGTAGCCAGGGTAATTCTCTACATCATTTGTAGTGGTCAATTGGCCTCCAGGCTGGATACCTTGGTACAAAACGGGAAACATATTCGCCCTTGAGGCGTAAATGGCCGCCGTATATCCGGCGGGTCCAGAACCAATAATCAAACATTTAACTTTCTCAATATTATCCGACATATTCTTGCTTCTATTGTTTATTAAACAAAAGTAGGTGATTTGCAAAAAACCTTACATTGAAAGTTATCAAAAGTTTTCGGTACATTTGCCCTTGAAATAGGATTACGAAAGTTGCAAGGTTTTTTTTTGCACTTTTGAAAAAACATCCTAAAAAAAGACCAAATATCGATAAATATTGACATTCAACTGATTTCTAGCTGGCCTAATAAGCTTTTTCCCCGTTAATTTTAACAGTATTTTAATAATTTGGCAAGGTTTTTGAAACCAAGCCGATTGACCAAACCAAGTACTAGATATTAACTAAAGTTACCGACCATGTCTGAAAAAAAATTGAGGAGTATCGTTGTGGACGATTCTGAAATACAGAGGACCACCGTAGCGAAATTAATCGAGAATCATCCGAATCTTGAACTTGTCGCCGAATACCGCAACGGCGTTGAAGTGCTCCAAAATGTAAAGAGTGACGAAGTAGATGTCATTTTTCTTGACGTTGAAATGCCATTGGTAAATGGCTTCGACCTCTTGAAATCGATGAAGCATACACCTCAAGTCGTGATGATAAGCTCACAGCCCCAGCACGCCTTAAGGGCCTTTGATTTCAATGTTACCGATTATCTGCTAAAACCTATCGATTCTCCTAGATTCGATACGGCGGTCAAAAAGACATTGATCGGCTCATTGTCCACCAAAGGAGACGAACAAGAAGACAAACATATCTTCGTGAAAAGTAGTCTTCAAAAAATCAAGGTCAAACTTTCCGATATCAATTGGGTAGAGGCTTTAGGGGATTATGTGCGATTGTTGACAGATGACTCGAATATCATAGTTCTCTCGTCGATGAAATCTTTTGCCGAAAAATTACCTGGGAATCAATTCCTTAGAATTCACAAATCGTACATCATCAATCTCGAAAAGGTCGATAAGTTCACCAGCACTTCGGTAGAACTTTGTGGTAAAAAATTACCCTTGAGCAGAAATAGAAAAATCGATCTTAGGGAAGCATTGGGAGCTGCATAGACGCGCCCAAGTAAAGAACCCTCGGGGCAAGCCCACGAGGCATTAAAATCCCAAATCCCAAGCACCAAATTCCAATTCGTGCAAAAGAGGATTTGTGAAAATTCGTGAAATACCTGCCGTAGGCATGGCAGGCGGGGTCCGTGCCCGAACATCACAGAAAATGAAACGAGGAAAGCCTCGGGGAATTAAACCCAAAGAGATTCAATTCTTACTGAATGAAGTACCCTTACTGGGCCTAACTTCAAAAGGCTCTAATTCAATACCAAATTTTTCTAGGTAGGCTTTTGCGGCGCTAACGATAAATTCCTCGACTGCGTTTTCATGAACAATATTCAGTGTGCACCCACCAAAACCACCCCCTGTTTGTCGTGCGCCAAGCACTTTCGGATTTGACTTTGAGAACTCCACCAAAAAATCAGATTCTGGGCAACTTACTTCATAAAGTTTACTGATACCATCGTGTGCTTCATATAAAAGTTCGCCGACCAATTCCAAATTATCAACCGCAAGTGCCCTTGTCATTTTTTTGACCCTTTTATTTTCGGCAATAATAAAAGAACATCGCTTGTAAACGATTTCAGGCATTTGTCCTTTTACGGACTCCATCATTTCAAATGTCGCATCGCGTAGGGAATTCACTTCAGGAAAGTCTTGCTTAATAATCGCCACTCCTTCTTCACATTCCTTTTTTCTGGTGTTGTATTCGCTTGAAGCCAAATTGTGTGAGACTTTCGTATTCAATAAAATAAGTTTGTACGGATGAAAATTTATCGGGATAGGCCGATAATCCAGAGACCTGCAGTCCAACAAGAGTACATGGCCCTCTTCACTCATCACTGATGCAAATTGATCCATTATTCCGCATTGGGTACCTACAAAAGTATGCTCCGCAGCCTGTGATAGTTTTACCATCTCCATCTTGGTAAACCCCAAATCGAACAATTCATTTAGACCATAGGCCAAACCACATTCGAGAGCGGCAGAAGAACTTAAACCCGACCCTGCTGGCAAATCGCTTTGTAACGTACAATCAAAACCTCGCAACTTATCCGTTCGTTTTGAAATCTCGTTTACCACCCCGAGAATATAATTCTCCCATTCGACCTCACTTTGTGCGATATTGTTCAAATCCACCTCAAAACCCGTGTCGTATGTTTCGCTATAAACACCGCATATATTGGGAGAATTATTTCGTCGGAACTTGAAAATTATTTTCTTCTCGATTGCGGTGGGCAATACATACCCCATATTGTAATCGGTATGTTCGCCAATAAGATTGATTCGGCCAGGGGATTCGACTGTCAATTCGGGTTCGAAATTTTCTAAAAAATGCATAATCGAATCTTACTTTTGATCTTCGAGCATTGAGACGGTCACTACAGTCCGAAATCCTAAATGCTCCAAAGAAGAATCCAGACTTGTGGCCATTCTTGCTGATATGCGGTAACTCGCACAATAGGACGCATTGCACAAAAACGAACCGCCCTTCATTACTTTTTCCTTCGCATAAAGGTCGCGATCGTTAAAGGCGCTCGGAGCTCCTTGCGGATTGTGTAGCTCGCTACCATGTGAAGCAACTTCTTTATAATAATCGGTGTTGTACCAATCGCTTGTCCATTCCCAAACATTGCCTGCCATATCGTACAATCCATTTTCATTCGCTGGATATGATTTTACTGGTGCCCTAGCTTCAAAACCATCTACCTTGGTATTGGTAACGGGAAATTCCCCTTCCCAAGAATTTACATGTTTTGCCAATGAGCTGGCATCATCTCCCCAAGTAAAAATCGTATTTACATTTTTACCCCTTGCCGCCAATTCCCATTCAGCCTCAGTAGGTAATCTTCGACCTGCCCAAACAGAATAGGCCAAAGCATCTTCGTAAGCAATATGTACCACCGGATGTTTATCAAGGCCCTTAATAGAACTATTCGGCCCATTCGGGTGTTTCCAGTTTGCGCCAATAGTCCACTTCCACCATTGTGAAAAATCGTAAAGATTGGCTACCGAATTTTTCGTTTTCTTAAAGGTTAACGAGCCTGGTTGCATAATGCTGTCGTGTGGTTTTGGAGTTCCGGCCGGGAGTTGTTTCTTCATTTCCCCCCAGTCCAATTCTCGCTCTGCCACAGTTTCGTAGCCAGTTTCCTTCACGAATTTTGCGAATTGGGCGTTGGTCACTTCGGTAGCGTCCATAAAGAAGCCATCGACCGCAACTTGAAAATTTGGGCTCTCATGACCCATGGCCATTCTGTCTTGTTCAACGGCTCCTTGTGAAAACCTTCCGCCTGCTACCCATACCATGCCTTCGGGGGCTTTTATTCCTTGAGGAAGCACTTTTAATAATTTTGAAGGTACTTTTGGTCTCTCAACCCTTGGTTCCTGTTTTGCTTCTTCTAATTCGACCGTATTGGATTTCTTTACGTCCTTACATTGCAGGAACAATCCAATTAAAAAGAAAAAGAAAATACTTTTACGAATATGCATTTGGTTCATTGATTCAGGAGGGTTCAAGTTACCTCTTTCTATGAAATGGCCGTAATCGATCGTCGTGAAATATTGTAACCCGTCCCGCGCAATTGAATGAACTACCTCGGGGCAGAAACGCCGAGGCATCAGAATCAAGACCGCTGCGCTGCAAGAGCCAAGAAACCAGACCTTTTTATCTTGACTCTTGGTTCTTGGTTCTTGGTTCTTGGTTCTTGGTTCTTGGTTCTTGGTTTTTAGTTTTTAGTTTTTAGAACAAATCGATTATCTGAATGCTACACCCGAGGCGAAGCCGGGGAATTCTATAGATTAACTCTTTTACTCGGGCAAAAGACCATTATCGATAATCGGAATCTTAAAGTTTTCCAATTCAGGTCGTGTGCGTTCAGCTTTGAATATCTCTGCGGCCTTTGCTAATATTTTAGGATGTGCATCTGCAACATTCGTCTTTTCAGTAGGGTCTTCTTTCAGATTATACAATTCTAAAGTGGGCTCCTCTTCGTTGAGCAAATTTTGACGTACAACCTTCCAGTCTCCCATTCTCATTGCAACTTGTCCGCCATAACTCGGGAATTCCCAATACAAAAATTCATGAATTTTTTGTCCTTTTTCCGATAGAAAGGTCGGCAGCAAACTGATTCCATCCGTATCACTCGGAACTTTATATCCTGCTGCATCGGCGAAAGTTGCCAACATATCATAGTGAACGGAAATCTGATCGCTTTTACTACCGGGTTGGATTTTTGCAGGCCAGGATGCGATCATCGGCACCCTTATTCCTCCTTCATATAAAAAACCTTTCCCCCTTCCATATTCGCCGTCAAAGGGTTTTGCACTTTCAAAATATGCGGGATCCGCTCCACCGGCAGAACTAGGGCCGTTGTCTGAAGTAAAAACGATCAAGGTATTCTTCATCCTTTAGCTGTTGTACCAGCTTACCGATATTCTCATCCAAATAGGAAACCATTGCGGCATAAGCGGCATGGGGATTCTTATGTGAAAAATACCTGTTTTTACCTCCGGCAAGATAAGGTTCTTCATCTCCGAACTTCTCGATATAATAATCGACCCATCGTTGGGGTGCCTGCAAAGCAACATGCGGAATCGGTGTTGCCCAATACATAAAAAACGGCCGGTCTTTGTTCTGATCCACGAAGTCGGTCATTTCTTCGAACATCAGATCTGGTGCATAATCGGTTAATGTGAAATCGGCATAACTTTTTGGGTCCTTTGGATCTGCACCTTTCGGAAATGGAGCATTCGGCGCGATGGTGTCGTTCGCCAAATGCACCCGATTTCGATTTTTATAAAGATGTAACGGATAATAGGTATGTGCTTGGCGTTGGCAATTGAATCCGTAGAAAAAATCAAAGCCCATGTCATTGGGAATGGATTTCGTTTGCGGGGCTCCCAAGCCCCATTTGCCCACCATGCCCGTTGCATAACCTACTTCTTTTAAGCGGTCTGCCATGGTAATGGTCGATTCGGGCATCGGCCCTTGCCCCTCGAGGGTGGAATCTTTTGCCATTGCCAAATAATTCCAGACATCGCCGCGTTCTCCCCATTCCGAATTACTTCGAATATAAGCGTGGCCAGCATGCTTTCCGGTCAAAAACATGTAGCGGGCCGGGGCGGCCGGGGCACAAACAGGGGCACTGGTATAATGTTGTGTAAAAAGCATTCCCGACCTGGCGAGGGCGTCGATGTTCGGGGTCTCAATTTTTTCCTGCCCATAGGCACCGACTTCGGCATAGCCCAGATCATCTGCCAAAATATAGATGATATTCGGTTTTTGAGGTTCTGCAATCTTTTCCTGGGGGGATTTTTCCTCCTTACAGGATAAAAGAATCGTTCCCGCCAAGAGCAGGGACAAAATAGAAATATTAAACTTCATATCTAGAGACTGTTTTGAAATATGTCAATTGTTTTTTTACTCCCCTTTTGGCGAAGCCAACGCCTCATCTGGCTCCTTATCAAAGGCCAAATCGTTGGCCTTTTCATTCGGCCCTGTTAAAATTTTGAACCGTAGCCCAGCTATGCTTAAAAATTTTGTCTCGTAGTGCATCAAAATAGCCTGTAAAAATTCCAATCACATATTTCAAAACAGTCTCTTGGTTTTGATTGTGCCTAAATCACGACGGTTTTTCCTGGAGTAGGTATTTCATACCACCCTTCTGCGTTGGGCTGCACCGGTGCAGGAGAATCCCACTTCAGATTATCGGGCGCCAATTGCAATTGAGAATTCATGGCCTCTTCCCAATTCACGACTTTACCCGAATAGGTCGCCATTCTTCCTAAAATAGCGGTCATCGTACTTTTAGCCCCATTTTCCCCATTGGAGATGACACCTCCGTTGCGGATCGATTCGAACAGCTTAATGTGCTCCACTTGATAAGGATTTGGATCGTCTTTACCTCTATGTTCAAAAACAGTAGC
>QIJL01000551.1 GCA_003232435.1 Flavobacteriales bacterium
GCGGCATTTTTGCCCAGGGTCGTTCTAGATTGACTATCTTTTTGCATCTTGATGATTTTTTTGCTAAATGCGAAAGGTTCATCTTCTAGTACGATATTTTCTTCGTTTGTCACGGTAAGCCCTTCGGCTCCGATAGACGTTGAGATAATGGCTTTTCCCATTGCCATGGCTTCGTAAATTTTCATACGGGTTCCACCACCAATCCGTATAGGGATGATGTAAAGTGCGGCCTTCGCAATGTAAGGCCGCACGTCGTCTACCCAGCCTGTGAGCTGAATCTCAGGTATCGTGGCGAGGCGTTTTTTTAGGCGAGGTGATGGATTTCTGCCAACAACAGTTAAATGGATGTCGGACAGTTCTTTTTTTAAGAGAGGCAGGATCTCATTTGCGAAATAGAGGACAGCATCTTCATTCGGGAGCCAATCCATTGATCCGACAAAAATAAGGCTTGAGGGGGTCGGAGGAACATCCTGAGGCACAAAATGCGCAATGTCCACCCCTGTCGGAATTGTTGAAATATTGTTTAATTTATACAGAGTGAGAAAGGTAGCACGGTCCTGTTCTGAAACGGCAATGACCGTGTCAAATTGAGTACAAGCCTTTTGTTCAAAAAAAAAAGTTTCTGCCACTGCAACCACCAAAATAACTGACTCAATCCCCCCCCTGCCCGATCATAGTGTCTCTTCGCAATCTGAGACTCCACATTGTGTTGAAATAAGATGGAAGGTGTCATCTTGATATTTTTAAAATTAAGCGCCGACTGTACGAAGTCGCAAATGACAAGATCATATTGTTGGCTGTGGTGTTCTTTCTCAATACATTTCCGCAACTTGCGTGAGGCATCGTTGAGCACTGAAACCGGGTAGATGGAAAACATCTGAAAAATCAGTCGGATAAAAAATAGAAGGGAATATTTGGGGATTTCTTTCCAGCTTACGGGTAGAAATTTTGAGCAAAACCGATCCATCTCCGGCAGGTAAACATCATCTTTGGGTGATTCGACGTTTGAAATCAGGGTAATTTCATGCCGTTTTGATAACTGCTCCAAAATTTTCCCGGTACGGATTTTCCCGCCCGTATCCATAGGGAGCAAAAAACGCTGTGATAAAAATAGGATCTTCATCTTTACCAGCAAATACCTTCATATCCATCAGAAAGTCCATCTAAGCTTTCAGAAACCCTTACCAAGTCATAAATCTTCGTCTCATTAGAAACTTGTTTGAGCACCTGAGATGCCTCTTCCGCTTTATTCCCAATGACAATTAGATCTGAATGCTGAACGATATCGTTTATTTCACTTGTCATGAGTTTTGAAATATGGGGGATTTCTTTTTCAATGTAATCCTTATTCGCACCTACAAGGCGTGCAAGTGACACATTCCGATCAAAAATTTTGATGTCGAATCCCTTTCCAATGAGAGACTCGACTAAAATCACCAGTGGAGATTCCCGCAAATCATCTGTGCCCGCCTTGAAGCTCAGTCCGACAAAACCGACTTTTTTAACACCCATCTGTACAATTTTTCCGATTACACGATCAATTTGAACCTTATTACTTGCAATGATTGATGCAAGCAAGGGCACATCGACATCATTTGATTTTGCTTTGTAATTCAAGGCCCTTAAATCTTTGGGTAAACAGGAGCCGCCAAAAGCAAAACCAGGTTTTAAATAATACGAAGACAGATTCAGCTTGTCATCCATGCAGAAAATTTCCATGACTTTATGACTGTCCACCCCAATGGACTTGCAAATGCCACCGATTTCGTTTGCAAAGGTGACTTTTGCGGCATGAAAACAATTGCAGGCATATTTCATCATTTCCGCTGTTTTGATGTCTGTTTTTTCCAAGGGAGCGTCCAGAAAGTGGTACATTTTTTCAAGTAGATTTCCGCTCTTTTCATCGTATTGACCGATGACGGTCATGGGGGGATTAAAAAAATCAAAAACCGAGGTGCTTTCCCGTAAAAACTCTGGATTCATTGCAACACCAAAGTCTTCTCCGACCCGTTTTCGAGAAGCGACTTCCAATTCTTTTAAAATGACATCTTGCACGCTACCCGGTAACATGGTGCTTCGCGCAACAACCAGATGATATCCTGATTTTTTTGCGATGCCTAAACCAATATCATTGGCACAGCGTCGGACATAATCGAGTTTCAGACTGCCATTTTCGTTACTCGGAGTACCCACACAAATCAAAGAAATATCAGATTCGAGCACGGCCCGTTCCGTATCTGTCGTCGCTTCAAGTTTTCCCGGGGCATAGTCATTTGATTTGACAGCATTGTATAAAATTTCGCCAATATCTTTTTCGACAATGGGACTTTTGCCTTCATTCATTAAGTCGACCTTTACAGGGTTTACATCCACCCCAATGACCTCGTGTCCCACCTTTGCCAAACAAGCTGCGGATACACAGCCCACGTATCCCAAACCAAAAACTGATATTTTCAAGTTGTTCTCCTCCAATTTAATATTCCCGTCATTATCGCAAGCATTTGTTTTCCAAAGTGCACGATCAGCACAAGTAGGCTGTTTCCCCCAAACTTTCCGTAACGAAAATTTATATTTTGGAGGCCTGTTTGTCGTTTCGGCGACAGTCCTGTGTCCGGGGTACAGACTTAATTTTGGAATTTGAAGTTTTATTTTCTACTAAAAAACCTTTTTAAGCAGCATTATTTCTGTTTTAACCGTATCATCTACCTCCGGTGGCACCAACGCTTTATTTAGAGTCGCAATGTGATCCAGTACGTAATCTACTTTCTCGCGCATGTCTTTTGCGTCTGTCGCAGAATAGGTTACAATTCCTTCGGGACGCCGACCGTTTTCACTTGCAACCACTTGAGTGCCAACGGAAAGCGCTTCTAAGACGGAAGAAGCAACCCCATCCGAAGTCGGTGTCCTTAAATAGATATCTGCTCGTGACAAGAGACTTAAAAATTCATTGTGATTCAAGGATTTTGAGAGGTGTATGCGGCCTTTCTTTTCAAAATCCCGCAATTTTTGATAGAGATCTGAAACTTCCCCATCTTCGATCACGCCGATTCCCGTTAAAATAACACCAACATCTTCATTTAAATCCGCTAAAAAATCGAGCAAGGTCTCAATATAAAAACCATTGCGAAGCACGATGTATGAAACGATGAGCGATTTTTTCTTTTGCACGAAAGTTTCTATTTCTTCGGCTAAAGGAAGGGCTTCATAACGAAGATATTGTTTACTAAAAGCAGGAATCGGATGGATTTTTTTTTCCTTAATCAAAGGGCCATATTGTGCGATTTCTGATTTTATGGCTTCATCGTTGCAAATGATCAAACTCGCAAGAAAAAAATTTAGCCAAATGACCGGATACATCTTTCCGCCATTTTGTTTTGGGTAATAAAGCTGTTGCAAGCCTCCGTGAAAAGTCAGGGCCGCACGACTGAAGGTCAAAAGTGAAATAAGGTGGGCCATTAGCCCAAGAATGGGGCCTTTTACGGCTTGTGCATTGACATGAATATGAAAATAGTATCCTTTTAAACGCATACGCAAGAGACTTTTGAGGTAATGGCGACCCCCTTGCACATCAATATATTCCGGACTTTTTATCCGCCTGTTTTTGCCCAGATTCAGGACTTCACAAAGATCACCCGTTTCCCGAAAAGCATCCCGGATATATTTTATACGCACACTCCAACCCGAAAATGGTGGCGGATAGGAGCCTATTTCCAGGATTTTAAAACGGCTCATTTCTAAACCTTCACGCCATTGCACAGCACTGAGGGGCTGTCATTTTCACGAAATGAAACCACATAGTCCTGCTCATCGAAAGAAAATGTCGTAGAAGAAAGCTCATTGCGATTTAAATGCAAAGGCGTATTTTTTTTCCAAGGGAACAATAGCAGTGGAAACAGAATTATTTTTTTTGTCAGAGGAATGACAAAGGACAGTACCCAGGTAGGTTTCTTGTGTCCATAACCCACAGCCTGCCAACCCGCCTCTGGTCCCATGCCTTTTTCCCCTCGTCGCACTTCGACTTCGTAATCTCCAAAATATTGAATCAAGAGTCCGGCACCTTCGTTGCTGGCAATAATTTGTTTTTTTTCGCGATCAACTTCAAGATCAACTGAGGCATCAAAATGAAAATAAGCAATTGCCTTTTCATTCCGGCCTGCACTTTTGAGTTGATCTGACAAAATCCAAAATTTGGATGAGATGTAAAGCATTTCCCTTCGGTGGGAAGTCTCGTTATTATAAACAATTTCACCACAAACGGATTCTAAGTTGTCCTCCTGTCGCCAGTGATGTAATTTTGGATTGATCACAGATTTCCAGGTGAGTCGCCCGCAATATTCAGCTTGTTTGTGTATTCCCATTTGGATGGTGTTGTGCGCCGCTTCTTCTCGAAAATATCGATGCCACGCCAAGGGGCCAAAATAAGTGTTAAACCCCCCTTCAACCAATATCGGTTTTCCAAACACAGAAAGTTCAAAAGACAAAGCGT
>QIJL01000106.1 GCA_003232435.1 Flavobacteriales bacterium
AAAATGGAGAAAAGGTAATCGTTGAAATCGAAAATTGGCCCGATGACGCAGATTCTCCGATTGGAAAGATCGTTGAAGTTCTAGGAAAACCCGGAGAGCATAATACAGAAATACACGCAATCCTAGCCGAGTATGGACTGCCTTATGAATTTCCTGTTGAAGTCGAACAATTTGCGAATAAACTAGACACCAAAATTGTTCCCGAGGAGATTGCCAAACGACGCGATATGCGTGAAACTTTGACTTTTACCATAGACCCAAAAGACGCTAAAGATTTTGATGATGCATTATCATTTGAAATGATGGAAAATGGTAATTACGAAATAGGAATACACATCGCGGATGTTTCGCACTATTTGACTCCGGACACTATTTTGGACGATGAAGCATATGAGCGAGCAACCTCGGTTTATCTGGTTGACCGGGTAGTACCGATGCTTCCGGAAGTATTATCTAATAATGCCTGTTCGTTAAGACCTAATGAGGAAAAATATACTTTTTCCGCAGTTTTTGAAATAGATAGGAAAGCCCAAATCAAAAATCAATGGTTCGGTAGAACGACAATCAACTCCAACGAACGTTTCGCTTACGAGGAAGCACAACATATTATCGAAACCGGGAAAGGTGATATTCCGAAAGAAATATCTATCCGTAAAGATGCCTATTCCGTTTCAAAAGAAATTGTGGAGGCCACATTAACCTTGCAAAACCTTGCGAAAGAAATGCGCTCTAAGAGAATGGAACATGGTGCTATCTCTTTTGACAAGGTGGAAGTACGGTTTAATTTGAATGCTCAAAACGAACCGGAGGGAGTTTATTTCAAGGAATCAAAAGATGCAAACAAACTTATTGAAGAATTCATGTTATTGGCTAACCGAAAAGTAGCTGAATTTATTGGAAAGCAAAGTCCCAAAAAGACATTTGTTTATCGAATACACGACCAGCCGAACGAAGACAAGTTGATTGCTTTGAATGGTATTGTATCTAGATTCGGCCATAAGATCGATCTTAAGGATAGAAAGTCGGTCAGTTCTTCTTTAAACAAACTTCTTGAAGATGTAAAGGGTAAAAAAGAACAAAATCTTGTGGATACTTTGGCCATTCGAAGTATGAGCAAGGCGATTTATACAACTGACAACATTGGCCACTATGGTTTGGCTTTTGATTATTACTCTCATTTTACCTCGCCGATTAGACGTTACCCCGATGTTATGGTGCATCGCTTATTACACCATTATTTAGATGGTGGTAAAACGGCAAATACGGAAGCGTACGAGAAAAAGTGCAAGCATTCCTCAGATATGGAATATTTAGCTACCAGCGCCGAAAGAGACTCCATAAAATATATGCAGATAAAGTTCATGCAAGACCACAAGGATCAAGAATTTGCAGGTGTTATAAGCGGTGTGACCGAATGGGGCATTTATGTAGAGATTATCGAGAACAAATGCGAGGGTATGGTAAGAATTCGCGATATCAAAGGGGATTATTATATCTTTGATGAAAGACAATACGCACTTGTCGGTGAGCGTTCTAAAAACACGTTTCAGTTAGGCGATGAGGTGGTGGTAATGGTAAAAGACACCGACTTGGTCAAACGTCATCTGGATTTTGCCTTGCTTGGCAAAAACGAGGCTAAGTGATATTTGGAACATGTTTTGCATGGAAATGTGCGAAACAGAATGATTCCAACTCGTGAAAAACAACAAAACCAATAGATGAAGCCTTTTCTAATTGCATTAGTCTTATTGTTATCCTCACAAACGGGCACCGGTCAAGATGATAAAACATTTGATCGTCTTGGTAAGTTTACAGAAATCAAGGCTTTTGACGGTCTATCTGTAAACCTGATTAAATCGGATGTTAATAAAGCCGTTGTAACAGGAGAAAATATTGGCAAAGTCGTTCTCGTGAATACTAGGGGAGTATTGAAACTCCGCATGCAGATTACCAAAATATTTAGTGGTTACCGCACTTTTATCGATATCTATTACACAGAAGAATTAGTGACGATCGATGTAAATGAGGATGCTCGAATTACTTCTGAAGGTAGCATCGAACAAGATCTGCTTGAACTCAAGGCTCAAGAAGGGGGGGAACTTTATATTGTTGCCAATGTGGAACAACTTTTGGTAAAAGCTGTTACAGGCGGATTAATTGAAACCCATGGTTCTTCGGATTTACAGGATATCGCCATAAATACGGGCGGTGTTTATGAGGGAAAGGAATTCAAGACGAAATTTTCTACAGTTAACGTAAATGCAGGGTCTAGGGCTGAAATCTATGCCAGGGATTATGTCAAAGCTACGGTTAAGGCAGGTGGAGAGGTTCTTGTTCACGGAAATCCGGCCAAAATGGAAGAGAAAACAGTTTTTGGAGGTAAAATAACCAGAATGTAACCATGTGGGAAGATATTCAGGCTGCGATACCCTTGGGCTTCTTTTTGAGCTTTATGATCGGGCCTGTTTTCTTTGTGCTTTTAGAAACCAGTGCGATAAGGGGCTTTCGTGCAGCACTGGCCTTTGACCTTGGCGTTATTCTTGCAGACATACTCTTTATAGTGGTAGCATATTTCAGTAGTTTTCAATTGCTTGAAAACCTCAGCAACCAACCCGGATTGTATGTTTTTGGGGGTGTAATATTACTTGTCTACGGGGCAACGATTCTCAAAAAAAAGACACCTAAAAAGGAATCATCGAAAATTGAAGCCGTCAATTCCAGCAACTATTTGAGCCTATTTATAAAAGGCTTTCTTCTGAACTTCATAAACATTGGTGTATTGGTCTTTTGGTTGGGCGTGATTATAATTGTTGGTCCTAGTTTGGACAACGACCCTAACCGTATAATTGTTTTTTTCTCTACGATGCTCGGAGCTTATTTGCTAACCGATATTTTGAAAATACTTCTTGCAAAAAGGTTGAAACGAAAATTGACCAAGAACAGAATTATTCTAATCAAAAAGGGAATTGCCATCATTTTGATTATCTGCGGAATAGTTTTGATCACCAAGGGGTTTCTTCCCAAGAACCGGTTCAATATCGAAAAGGGCATAGAACGAATAGAACATATAAGGGAATAAAAACAATCAACAGTGTCCGGTTAAAGACCCTAGACCACTGCGCTACTGGACATAAGGCGTAAGACCAAACTGTAACCGATCGGGAACCAATATTGAAAGCAAAGTGTTTTCAACTATTTCAGAACAATGTCCAAAATCTAAAAAAGCAAGGTGCCGAGCCTTGGTTTACCGTGGATCACCAGTGATTACAGCTAGTGATTCAGGTTTCAAAAAAGTTTACCGGACAACAAAGAAAACCCCCTTTTTGAAGGAGGTTTTTGAGGCATCGAGCGGATTCGAACCGCTGTACAAGCTTTTGCAGAGCTGCGCCTAGCCACTCGGCCACGATGCCGTTTTGTGGTGCAAATATAACGCCTTATTTAAGCATTAAAAAATAGATTTAATTTCTTTTCGAGCTTAAGACTACTGTGACTTTTTCTACATCTCCGCCTATTGGCGGGTTGATTTTTGAGACGGCCACTTCGACATCATCGACCATGTCTATTTCAGAAAGAATCCTGTTAATTGTCCTTTTCGCGACGTGTTCGAGCAGCTTTGAGGCAATTTGCATTTCTTCCTTGACTATTTGATGAATGTGAACATAGTCTACCGTGTCCGATAGCTCGTCAGAAACCGAGGCTTTTGAAAGGTTTGTTCCCACTGCGACGTCAACGGTATATTCACTACCGACGATACTTTCTTCGCTTAAGCAACCATGATGGGCATAAACACGAATGTTATTGACTTTTACTTTTCCCATGATTAAAATTATGACCACAAAGCTATGGCAATCCTATGAAAAAAGATAATATATGGAATACAAGAAAAACTTTGGTTTAGAACAAGAACATTAGTGTTAAGTTAAGTATAAAAAGACGCACCAAGTCTTGCTCTTTTTCGTTTTTGTTCATTATAAAAAGACTCGCGTAGCTACAGCTACGGATGTGCTTACTTTTTATCATTTCACAAAATTCAAAAAATAACTGCGACTTATACGTAGTTTTACACTCAACGTAACACTAGTAAGTACATCGACAATTACTTAGGCCCTGAAACAGGTCGACCCCCAAGGTGACAACATGCGTTCCTGTACTATATCCCAAGATTTCGTTGAGAATAATCTGGTATGAATAACCGAAGTAGAAATTATTCTTTTTAAGTCCGAAAATCGGGGCAACGTAAAGTGGATCACCAATTTGATCATTCAAGAAACGATAGGTAACGCCAGCATAGTAATAATCCTCAAAATCATACCAACGGAATTTAACATTGAGGTCGGTTACCGAACGCCCATCACTCTCAAACAATTGAAAGAATACCGATGGCTCGATCTCCAAACGGCTGTTTTTATTTTTAGTATAACGATAACCTGTATAGGCATAGTAGTTTCTTAATCTATTCGGCTCAA
>QIJL01000501.1 GCA_003232435.1 Flavobacteriales bacterium
GAAGATGCCGAATTATACAATTTTCCTACTGAAAAGAGGTCGCAGGGCCAAAAAGAAATGCGAGAAGGCTACACAGGCTTTTTTGAAACCACTCCAGATTTGCATTGTGAAATTAAAAATCGAATTGTTATTGCCAACAAAGTAATCGATGAAGAGTACATCACGGCGAATGGAAACAATTTCAGTGCAGTAGCGATCTACGAAGTAGAAAACGGCAAAATTGCCAAAGTCACATTTTTACGATAACTTCAATCGATGATCTTTCAACATAACATAAGTCGAATCGAAACTTTTAGCGACGCCGTCTTTGCATTTGCCGCTACACTTCTCGTGGTTTCGGTCGGTTACGAAGAAAGTTCATCCGTGCTCAAAATTGATTGGGTCGCTTTTATAAGCTTTGGTGTTAGTTTTTTCGTTTTGGTCGCCCTATGGTGGTTACATTACAATTTTTTTAGACGAACGGACTATATAGACAGTTGGATCATTGCCCTGAACGCCATTTTATTATTTGTAGTGCTTTACTATGTTTTCCCCCTAAAATCATTGATCAATTCAATGACAGGGCAACAAAGACTAACTATTGACGAAATTTCTTCTCTCTTTCAACTATATAGTTTGGGCTTTCTGCTGATTTTTTCTTGTTTTTCCCTGATGTATTATAGGGCATATAGAAAAACCAAGTTGACTGCGATAAACATGAGCCTCTTATTTTATGCCAGGCATTTTGCAATCTATATTATCGTTTCTTTTGCCTCTATTCTAATCGCCAAATCCCAGTTTGGATTAAAATGGGCACTGCCAGGATTGATTTACATGCTATTAGGTCCCTTATGCTATATACATGGTGTACGTTTCAATAAGAAATTCAAAACAAGCTTATGACAAGAAGATACTTGACGGCTCTATTATTTCTTCTGACTATTGTCGGCCATTCTCAAACCGGTCGACCCATCTATGACATCATCGATGCGGTCTCCGCGGAAAGAATAAAAACCGACGTCACAAAGCTGGCCAATTTCGGAACACGCCATACATTAGGCGATACGGTCTCACAAGCGCGAGGCATTGGGGCAGCACGACGCTGGATAAAATCTGAATTTGAAAAGACCGCTGTAGCCTGCAACAATTGTCTTGAGGTTTTCTATCAAAAGGATCTGGTAAAAAAAGGCGAGAACGAACGCATTGTACATGATGTTTGGGTCGTGAATGTGGTCGCCATCCAAAAGGGCACGAAATACCCAAACCGCTATATTATTATGAGCGGGGATATCGATTCGCGTGTCAGTGACCCAACTAATTTTACTTCTGATTCCCCCGGAGCCAATGACAATGCCAGCGGCATGGCAGGCACTTTGGAAGCAGCTCGCGTACTTTCAAAATACCAATTCGAAAATAGTATTATTTATGTCGGACTTTCAGGGGAAGAACAAGGGCTCTTCGGCGGAAAAGGCCTTGCCGCACATGCCAAGGAGAAAGGTTGGGAAATCATCGGCATTCTAAACAACGATATGATCGGAAATATCACTGGTGTTGATGGAATCGTCAGTAATGTCGATTTTCGCATTTTCTCCGAGCCTGTGCCACCTAATGAAACTGAAAAAGAGCGTAAGGCAAGGCGCTTTTATGGGGGCGAGGTCGATGGCATTTCTAGGCAATTGGCACGGTACGTTCATAAAACGACAAAAAAGTACATGCCCGAAATGAACCCCATGATGATATATCGTTTAGATCGTTTTGGTCGGGGCGGACATCATCGGCCATTCAATGATGCGGGATTTGCGGGTATTAGAATTATGGAATCCCACGAAAATTATACCCAGCAACACCAAGATATACGAACTGAAAACGGAATCAATTATGGCGATGTGCTCGAACATGTCGATTTTGACTACGCGAAAAAGCTAACGGCCGTAAATGCGATCAACTTGGCATCCCTTGCCTGGGCACCGCCTTCTCCAAAAGAAGTTAAAATCGGCGGCATCGTGCAACCCTCCGCCAAATTCCAGTGGAGCAAGGTAGATGGGGCTGTGGGTTATAAAATTTATTGGCGGGACACCACTTCCCCTACTTGGGATAACAGTCGTTTTGTCGGCGACGTAGACGATTACACTTTAGATGGCATCGTTATTGATAATTATTTCTTCGGAATTTCCGCTGTTGGGGAAAACGGATTTGAGAGTCCGGTTGTTTTTCCGAATGGAATATTTCGCTGAGCGACCTGCAAGGTGTTCCGCACTCAAGTACGGCTCCCTGTAGATCTGCTTCGGGTCGGGTTCAGACCTACAAGGAGGCCTCCTGTGTCGGCAACACCTTGCAGGTCTTAGAGCCTGTTTTGAAATATCCCGTTAGAATTGTTATGACCTATTTTTGATGCAGAACAAGGCAAAATTTTTAAGCGTAGCATCGCTACGGTTCAAAATTTTAACGTAGTTATGCGCAAAAAGGGGCATAAGAAAATAATCGAGATATTTCAAAACAGGCTCTAAGCATGATTTTAAATTTTTGAGCACACAATGATCATGAAGAAAAGATTACTGATTTTAGTTCTTTTGACCATGGGGACATCATTTTCCTTTGGCCAAAAATTTACCGAACAAGACACCCTCCGCGGAAGTATAACCCCTGAACGCGCTTGGTGGGATTTAAGTTATTATCATCTCGATATCGCGGTCAAACCCGATGAAAAATTTATTAGTGGTAGCAATACGATTCGATATCAAGTAAAGACCAAAGAGCAAGTGATGCAAATCGATTTGCAGCCACCGTTAAAAATTGAAAAAGTTACACAAGACGGCGAGGAGTTGGATTTCGAATCTAAAATCAATGCCCACTTTGTGAAACTTGAAAAACCACAAGAAGTAGGGGATTATAACGAAATCATCGTCCACTATTCAGGCTACCCCAGGGTAGCGGCACGAGCCCCTTGGGATGGTGGGTTTTCATGGGCAAAAGATGAAAACGGAAAACATTTCATAGCTACCTCATGTCAAGGCTTAGGAGCTAGTGTCTGGTGGCCAAATAAAGACCATATGTACGACGAAGTCGATAGCATGCTCATCAGTGTCAAAGTGCCCAAAGACCTGATGAACGTGTCCAATGGGCGGTTGCGCAAGATCGAAGAAGATACCGATACGAAGACCTATCATTGGTTTGTGGCCAACCCGATCAACAATTACGGCGTCAACGTCAATATTGGCGATTATGTTCATTTCGGGGAAAAATATCAAGGAGAGCAAGGTCCTTTGGATATGGACTACTATGTACTCAGGGATAATCTTGAAAAAGCCAAAGAGCAATTCAAACAATCTCCCATGATGATGAAAGCTTTTGAGCACTGGTTCGGCCCATATCCATTTTATGAAGACAGCTTTAAGTTGGTAGAAGTGCCCTATTTAGGGATGGAGCACCAAAGCTCTATTACCTATGGCAACAAATACCAAAACGGATATTTGGGCCGAGACCTTTCCGGTTCCGGTTGGGGACTGAAATTTGATTTTATCATTATTCATGAAGCGGGCCATGAATGGTTCGCCAATAGTATTACCTATAAAGATATTGCCGACATGTGGGTGCATGAGGGATTTACATCTTATTCCGAGAATTTGTATGTCGATTATCATTTCGGCAAGGAAGCCGCCGAAGATTATGTTATCGGCCTTCGAACGAATATTCAAAATGACAAACCCGTTATTGGAACCTATGATGTTAACAGTCGCGGTAGTAGCGATATGTATTACAAGGGATCGAACATGCTTCACACCATTCGCCAATTGGTCGATGACGATGAAAAGTGGCGTCAAATTCTTCGCGGACTGAACAAAGATTTTTATCATCAAACAGTAACCACAAAACAAATCGAAGATTATCTTAGTGAAAACACGGGGTTTGATTTAACAAAGGTTTTTGACCAATATTTACGTACGACCATGATCCCGGTTTTTGAATACAAATTAGAGGATGGCAATACGATCAAATACCGCTACTCAAATGTCGTGGAAGGTTTCAATATGCCTTTGCGAATTTTCGTTGATGAAGAACCGATGTGGCTTTCCCCGACTTCGGAATGGAAAACGGAATCGGCGAACCCAAATGGCACAACCTTTAAAGTCGACCGGAATTTTTATCTAGAAAAGAAAGAGCTGGAGTAACAAACCATCTTAAAAAAGAATCTATCATTGTTCTTAGAGGGGCATATTTATAGGTTTTCCTCCGTGAATCTCCTTTTCGCTCTGTGCAACTCTGTGTAATAGCCATATCACAGAGTTGCACTGAGCTACACAGAGAAAAAAGGAAAATACACCATTTGGGTTTTTATATACTCGTGCCAAATGGAAATTCGGGAGAATCAAGGCAGGGCTTTTTTCTCATACCAAGGCAAAATTTTTCGGCATAGCCTCAGCTACGGCGATAAATTTTAACGAAGGTATGGGGAAAAAGACCAAGTAGAATTCCATTTGGCAGGAGTATAGTTGAAATCATTGACCTAGACCGATCAACATAGAACCTAAAAAAACTTGTTCCAGATAATATCAAGTGAGCATCACACCATTCAAAGAGAAAGTATCGCGGTTCATCAAGTCAAAAGACCCCTTTGTATTCATAGTCGATTTTGGCATGCAAAATCCTTTGGCATATGCTTTGGAAGAACTGGAAGAGCACGGTTTTTTATTTGATATAAAGGGAAAGACCAATAGCCCGAAAAAGGCCAAATTACCTGCCGGCATCCATTTAAAAATAAAGCCGGTAGCGAAAGAAACCTATTTTGGTGCCTTCAAGGAAGCACAGGCAAATATCAATCTGGGGAACTCTTTTTTGCTGAACCTTACTTTTCCGTCTGAAGTGGAGACCGATGCCTCTTTAGAAGAGATTTTTTATTCCTCCAGGGCGCCCTATAAATTATTTAGAAAAAACAAATTCGTTGTGTATTCGCCCGAATGCTTTGTCAAAATCAAAGATGGTTTTATTTATTCCTACCCTATGAAAGGTACTATAGACGCAAACGTTCCGAATGCCAAAGAAGAATTATTGAATAGCGAAAAGGAAACAAGAGAGCATAATACCATTGTAGACCTAATACGAAATGACCTTTCGATGGTAGCATCCGAAGTAACGGTCACAAAGTTTCGCTATGTCGAAAAAATCAAATCGCACCAAAATGAAATATTGCAGACCAGCTCTGAAATCAGAGGGAAATTGCCTGTAGGCTGGGAAAAGAACTTTTGTGATATTTTACTCAAGTTACTGCCGGCAGGCTCCATTAGTGGTGCGCCCAAACAAAAAACACTTGAAATAATCAAAAGTGTCGAAATCAAAAATCGCGGATATTACACCGGTGTTTTCGGCATCTACGATGGTAAAAACATTGACAGTGGGGTAAGCATTCGATTCATTGAAAAGGAAAACGAAAAATTATGGTACCGCAGTGGCGGTGGTATTACCGCGCTCAGTACCCCAGAGGAAGAATATCAAGAACTGATAAATAAAATCCATGTACCCACTATTTGAAACAATCCGTGTCAAAGATGGAATTATACAAAACCTCGAATGGCATCAGAAGAGATACGAAATCGCTTATGGGCAAATGTATTCAAAAACCCCGATTAGAAGTATTGGGGAAGGCATGATAATTCCCCAAGAATTCGCCCACGGACTTTGCAAACTACGGGTTTTCTATAATGAAAAGGACAGAAAACACGAATTCGAAAAATACATTCCCAAAAAGATCGAAACACTAAAATTGATAGAAGCCGATGAAATAAATTACGATTTGAAATATTCCGATAGAGGACAATTAAACGATTTAGTGAATCGGAAAGAAAATTGCGACGACGTACTCATAATAAAAAACGGAAAGGTTACCGATTCTTCTTATGCCAATATTGTTTTTACAGATAGGGGAAAATGGTTCACTCCCACTACCCCGCTTCTCGAAGGAACTTGCAGGGCACGTCTTTTGGCCGAAGAGTCTATTGATCTTGCCGATATTTCAGTCAAGGATTTGAATCAATTTATCGGCTTTAACCTTATCAATGCCATGAACGATTTAGATAAAGGCAGCTTCCTTAAAATCGAGAACATTTTTCGATAGAGCGTAACTGTTCAGCCGTTATGAGTTAAAGAGTGAGTTAGTGGGTTATTAGGTATTGAATAGTAATACTTGTAACGGTTTAGCTGTTATGCATTGGCGGAAGGCCTGCCCGACTTTGCCGTTCCCGTCCGTACCGGAACGGGCGGACCTGCCCGCCATAGGTAGGGTATATTGATTGGCCTCGTCTTGAGCTATACCGTGCCAGAAGCTGTTTATCGGTTAATTAGTAACGCCGTGACTCAAAGTCACGGCGTTACTAGGTCACGAATGGTTTTGTGAAAAAATTCGAAACCCGACCGCCCGCCACAGGCGGGTACAAACTTGAGATTCAAATTCATGACCATATTTTTTAAAAGAAAATTAGTAAGGAAGCGGCTGAACTGTTACGATAGAGCTCAATTATTTTCCCCTTGCGAACATCTCAGTATTTCAATACAAATCTTTTCGGATAAAAAATAAAAAGAGGGTGTCTAAAAAGTCTACTTTTTAGACAGCCTCTTTATCTCAGTTTAAAGTCAAGAACGCCTTAGCTTCCAAAATTTACGTTGGTAACCGCTACAAATCCCTCGCCACGAGGTTTCGAGGTATCCGGTTTGTGAACAAAATACAATTCTTTGGCCCTGATATCATCCATCGGTCCGTCGAGTACTATGGGTATCATACCCGAAAAAAAACCTCCGGGTACTTGGTTGACTTGAGGCAGCATGCTGCCCTTACCGATTACTTTACCATCGGGCGCATCCAATCGCAATTCGAAATCTACGGAAAAATCGGGTTTCTCTTGAAAGCCTACTATTAAAGTGGCGGTTTTTACCCCCTTTAAATCGATATCTTCAAGTACGAACCACCCTTCTTTTTCAGGTAATAATTTCATACCCCCGTATTCCATACCCATAAAGTCTTGGGTTTTTTCCTTTCCCGTAAAAAAAACGGTACTTCCTCGTAGGTTGACTGAATTTACCCCGGTCAACGGGCGCACACCGTTCACACCCTTATCGGTATAACTTGCGGTCAATACCATCACATTATCCGTGGGCGACGGTTTGGGAACTATGCTCCCCTCGACCGGTAAGGATTTCTGCTTGGTCCCATCATCCACCAATGATCGAATGTACAAAGCAATTTGTCGAGACTTATCCCCAGTCACATTCGGATGTGCTGGCATAGTCACCTCGCCCCAAACACCTGTTCCGCCTTCGACGATTCTCTTCTGTAAATACCCTAAAGCCTTTTGGCTACCCTTATATTTTTCGGCCACTTCTAAGTAAGAAGGCCCTATTGACTTTCCGTTTTCCTTGTGACAGGTCTTACAATCCATACCCTGGGTCAACGCTTTGCCGGTTACGGCTGCCGAAACTTGTTGATGGCCCAGAGATTTATTCGCCTCGTCCATCCCTTCCAGATAATCCACCGAGACAAAAATATTGCTAGGGTCGATATCCTCGTTCCCATCGGGATCCGTTACCGAAACTTTGTAGTTTATAGGAGTACCGGCAATAAAGAACGAAGAATTTCCACCACTAAGATCAATGGTAATTTCAGGCCGGGCGTTTCCTGCTACAACGTTCAAGGCCTCGCTCTTTGCTCCTTCCCCTTTATCGTCCCTTACCTCAACGGAAATCTTATATTCCCCCGCATCCGCATAAGAATAGGTAACTTCGGGTTCCGTCGTTTCCTTGGTCTCACCGTTACCTAGATCCCAAATATAACTTACGGCATCTCCCTCTAGGTCGTTTGCCTTCACCTTCGCCGTTATTGAAAGTGGTAATTTACCAGTATCGCTATTTACAATTAGATTATCGATAACGGGTGGCCTGTTCCCGCCCTTGAATTCGATATAGCCCAGTCCTGAATCGTCGTTCTTGGCGAACCAACCGCTTCCGTATTCTAGTAGATATAGTCGCCCATCAGGACCCAGTTCCATATCGATCAGGTTGTTGACATCTATATCGGATGCAAAAGGTTCCATTTTATTGAACGTACCATCTTCGAAAAGTGTTACGGCCATCATCCAACCGCGCATCCATTCATAAATAATGGTTTTGCCGTCGTAATAGGAAGGAAGTCCACCCCCATCGGCATACATATCCGAATAGTAGGTAGGGCCGGACATGGCATTTCTTCCACCCGTGCCCACTTGCGGGAAATCGGAAGTTTCATCATAGGGGTAATAAATATAAGCAGATCGAGTCGGAGGCAATTCCGTTAGTCCCGTATTATTTTTAGAATCATTGATCGGTTTTTCAGGGTCAAAGGCACTACCTGCCTTACCGGTTTCATAATCATAGTCATGATAGGCATAATCATTGCCGATAAAAAGTGGCCATCCGTAATTGCCCGCACTGCGGGCCATGTTCATTTCGTCATAACCCCTTGGTCCACGTGTACCTAAAGAATCGACCCTGGCATCCGGTCCAACTTCGCCCCAAAACAAATTTCCGTTTTTGGGATCTACAGAAATACGGTAAGGGTTTCTATGACCCATGGTATAGATTTCAGGTCTTGTCTTTTCGGTGCCGACGGGGAACAAATTCTCATTAGGAATTTCATAACTTCCGTCTTCATTGACTTTTATACGGAGAATTTTTCCCCTTAAATCATTGGTATTTCCCGAAGAACGACGTGCATCATACTGTTTGCGCCCCGGTAAATCGTTCAAAGGCGCGAAGCCGCTGTTCACGTACTTCACATCTTTTTCATTGAATGGTGTTGAATTATCCCCTGTGGACAAATACAACATATTGTCAGGGCCAAAAGCGATAGAACCGCCCGTATGGCAGCAGATTTCACGATCAGAACCCACGTCCAAAATTTTCTGCTCGGAGGCCATATCAAAAACATCGTCCTTGAACTTAAATCTAGACAAGCGGTTTACTTGCTCATCCCCGGTCGGCGCGTAATAAACATAAATCCAATTATTGTCGGCGAAATCAGGATCTTTCTGAATTCCCATCAATCCTTCCTCGGCATTGACTCCCGGGGTGTTCAAAGTCTTGTGATAAACGTCTAAAACCGCCACTTGGGTCAACGAATCGGTTTCCGGTCTGTACAACATGATTTCTCCTCGACGCTGTGATATAAGTATGTCGTTATCCGGTAAAATGGTCATTTCGGTCGGTTCAAAAAATTCTCCGCCCACCAACGTAACTTTAGAAAAACGGTCGACATCCGGTGGAATCTGAGTGATTGCCTTGCTATAATCTAGATTTAGATTTTTACCTATAGCATATTGGATCCCACCTAAAAGATGCTTCAAGAAAAGTTCTTCGGAATAACTTTCATCGGTATGACCGGCACCCGTATAAAAAGAGCGACCACCGTCATACTCATGGTACCAGACAAAAGGATGGTAATCTCCGTTTTCCCCTCCCTTATAGGTAGATTCATCCACCGTCATCAAAACATTCACATCTGGGTTGATCTTCTTGTAGCTGTATATTTCATCTGAACGGTGCCATACCGAATCGGTAAAATGCTTCGTTGCTATAAAACTATTGTCTTTTATAATAAAATCTGCTTCTGGTGTGCCCGAGGGGTGGCTCAAAAATTGAGCACCCACAAGTTTATTGTACCAGCCCCAATCGTATTCGGTGTCGGTGGCAGCGTGCACGCCAACATAGCCTCCACCTGCCTGAATATAACGCTCGAAGGCAGCTTCTTGCTTATGGTCGAGTACGTTCATGGTCGTACTTAAGAAAATGATCGTGGAATATTGTTTGAGGTTATCTTCATTGAACAATTCGGCATTCTTGGTAGTATCTACTTCAAAACCGTTTTCAGCACCTAAATTTTGTATGGCAGCGATTCCTACGGGAATGGAGGCATGTTTAAAGCCCATTGTTTT
>QIJL01000026.1 GCA_003232435.1 Flavobacteriales bacterium
GTTCAAGATGTACAAAAGGCCGCTCAGAAGTATTTTACTTCCGATAAGGTTCGCGTGGTAGTGACCGGTAAGGGCAGCGAGGTTCTCGAAAACCTCGAAAAAGTCAGTTTTGGAGGCAAGACCATCCCGGTAAAGTATTTTGACAAATTCGCTTCAGCTACCGAAAAACCGAATTATGAGGTATCAACGCCGGAAGGAATTACCGTTCAATCGGTCATCGATAATTATTTCAAAGCCATAGGTGGAAAGGAAAAAATCGATCAGGTCGAATCATTGTTATTGGTCTATGAAGGCGAAGCCATGGGTGGTAAGATCAAGACCGAAGAAAGAAGAACGGCCGATAAATATGCCCAGACGACATTTATGAACGATAACCCGATGATGGGGGTAATAGCGAAAGGAGACGAGCTTTTTATGAAACAGGGCACCAATAAAACGCCTATGCCAGCCGAAATGGCATCTGATCTTAAAAGTGCAATGGGTATTTTTCCCGAACACGGAATCGCAGCGAGTACCGTGGCCAAACTGGCCGGCACCGAAGATATAGACGGCAAGAGCGCTTATAAAATCGAGGTGCCGGGCAATAGTCTTCAGGCCACTTATTTTTACGATGTAGAATCAGGTCTTAAGGTCAAAGAAGCCACAGTCATCAATATGGGCGGACAAATCCAAAACCAAGAAACTACTTTAAAAGATTATATCGAGGTTGACGGTATACTATTCCCATCCTTCAAAAGTACCATGATGGGTGCACAGATGGTTGAAAGTAAATTGCTAGAGGCCGTAGTCAACAAGAATGTTTCCGATGCTGATTTTGAATAAGCCTATTTAGAGACTGTTTTGAAATATCTCGATTATTTTCTTATAGCCTCTTTTTGCGCATAACGTCGTTAAAATTTTGAACCGTAGCCCTGCTATGTTCTGCATCAAAAATAGGCTATAACAATTCTAACGACATATTTCAAAACAGTCTCTTAGACCTGACAGGTTTTGGAAACCTGTCAGGTCTTTATTACACTTCGTCCGGTTTTTAATTCTCCCCCGCCAATCGGCGGGGAGTTAGAGGGGCCTACCCGATCTTTTTTATGGTCGCCTCGCCTATTACTATGCCGCGGTCTACATCTGGGCTACCCTCATAGGTAATATGTGTTTCGCCATAGCAAGTTTTAACCTATCGGAAACATTGACCCTAAAATCACTCTCGCCATAAGCGGTAATTTTGGTCGACACATTATCAATGCCCAAAGAATTCACTTTACTCTCGCCATAGGCAATATAGCGCTGGTTGTCTACTCTTCCGTTTTCGACCTCAAGATAGCTTTCGCCATAAATGGTCACTTTTAATCTGTCTAAATCCACATTTGAAAGATATACTTGTGATTCGCCATAAATGCGCATCGCAAACTCTTTTTGGTTGATCTTGCTTTGAAGCTCGATACGTTCTTCGCCCCGAACAGAAAGTGTGTTCAGTATTTTATAGGTTACAGTGGCTCTTACTTGGGTGCCATCATAAATCGACTTGGTCATATTGTAGTTTTCGCCTTTGACCTTTTCGCTTTTGGTTACCATTTTGGCACCGTCTAAATAAATACGTAGCGTGTTCCCCTCGACTTCTATGTTGATTTTGTCTTCGGATATCCCTGCCTCATCGATACGAACCGATTCCTCATCACCCGCCACAAGATTGACAGCGATATGCGGACTGATAATAATTTTATCGAAATTTTCGACATCATAGGTTTTTTCGGTTTGTTGTGCTTCAACGGAGCTTACCCCAACAAACATTAGGCAAATAATCGGTAAAATCAGTTTTTTCATTTCTTTCTATTTAATTTTATTTATTTATTCGATTATGGTCTAGAACCCAATTTGACCTTGGCAAAGCCATCGCTGTGCTCTTGAACGGATTTAGTTTGCAATTTTTTCGCATTTATTTTTCCGATGCCGTCAATATTAAAAATGGCATCATCTGCTATACCGGAAATTGCTAGGTTCGTGATTCCATCCGCGTCGATCCGCAAGTTCTTTACAGCAACCTTTATTTTTCCTTTGGTGATTCCGCTTCCTTCAATTGTCAAATTTGAATTGTCCAATACATCCTCAGAAAATATAGTGGTTAACCCACTTAGGTGTAAATTACTGACCCCGGTATGTTTCAGATAAACTATAAACTTAGGTGTTTTGTTTTGTTCTTTTTCATACGAAAGAAACAATTCGTCGTTGCGTACCTCGACCAAAAAATCTTGTAGATCCCGTTCTTTTTTTGTTTCTATTCGAATCGAAGGTTTATTGCCTTTGGCGAGGTGTATTTCAATATTACCCTCTAGTTTGACCTTTGTAAAGCTTTCAAGTTCTCTTGTCTCGGTTTGTTGTGCCGTTAATGCGCCGATCGCCAAGACCATCAAGCAAATTGTTGGCAAAATCAATTTTTTCATAATAGGTGTGTTTTATTGTCATTTCCGCCCTTCGACTGCTCTCAGGATAAACTTCGGCGGAAATCTTTAGCAGTTATTCTCTAGTAAAGACTCTGGCAATTTAATTTTGTTACAGTTTATGATCGTTTTTCTGCTACTCCGTTCGTAAACTTTTTACAGGGTTGGCAATTGCCGCTTTTACCGCCTGAAAACTTACCGTTAAAAGTGCTATCGTTAATGCCAAAATTCCAGCGAGAGCGAATATCCACCATGAAATGGTTATTCTATAGGCAAAATCATCTAACCATTTGCTCATAAAATACCATGAAATTGGTACTGCCAGTACAATGGAAATCAAGACTAATTTTAAAAAATCTTTGGAAAGAAGTGTTGTTATATTTTGAACTGAAGCCCCTAAAACTTTTCGGATGCCAATTTCCTTGATTCTATTTTCAGCCATATAACTCGCAAGACCAAATAAGCCTAAACAAGAAATGAATATAGTAAGCAAAGTAAATAAGCTTACGAGTTGACCTGTTCTTTTCTGATCATCGAACTTTTTAGCATATTCTTGATCTACAAACTCATAATTGAAGGGGTATTCGGGATTATATTTGCGAAAAATAGCCTCGGTAGTAGCTAGACTTTCTGATGTAGATTCGGTCTTATTAAATTTGATATGGATTACATTATTCGCGTACAAGGCACCCTCAATAACCATAGGCTCTACCTTTTGAAACGGAGAGTCTAAGATGAAATCTTTAACCACACCCACCACGCGCCACTCAATGCCCATATCTTTAATGATTTGACCAAGAGGTTCTTCGAAATTCATCAATTTCACAGCGGACTCATTAATTATTGCTGCGGTAGAATCTGTTGGATATTTACTTAAATCAAAATCACGACCAGCAATTATTTCCATACCGGTTGTCTTAGCTATAGCATCATCGGCACTGAACCTTTGAATGGTAGTTATATTATCTTCATCTTTTCCTTTCCAATCAAAACCCCATGAATTACTCCAGCCTTGTGTTATGGGAGAACTGGTTTTGGTAACAGATTCAGCCGTACCTGAAGCCAATAATTCATTTTTAATCAGCGTATAGTTCTTACCTACATCACCTTCTACAATGGAATAAATTAGATTAGCTTTTGAATACCCACTTTGTCTATTCTGAACCTTTTGCAGTTGTTGTGTTACAATAATACTAGCGGTGATTAGAATGATTGCCGCCGAAAACTGTAGCACTACCATTACTTTTCTAGGCGTAACTGGAGCACTCATTTTTTTAAAAGTCCCCTTCAAAACTGCTGAAGGTTTAAAGCCAGATAGATATAAAGCTGGGTAACTGCCTGCTAATATCCCCGTAAAAACTACAACACCCAAGGCCGATAACCAAAACCATTCATTCGTCATATCTAATGCCAATGGTCTCTGTACTAATTCACCAAAAGAGGGCAACGCAAGTACAACTAGTACTAAAGCTAGAACTGCCGCTATAGCTGAAATTAATATAGATTCTCCTAAGAACTGACCAATAAGTGCGCCCTTTCTAGCTCCTACAACTTTTCGTATACCAACTTCTTTCGCCCGTTTTTCGCTCCTGGCGGTGCTTAAATTCATGAAATTGATACAGGCTATGAGCAAAATTATAGCGGCGATGAAACCAAACATCCGTATCGAAACAATTCTACCACCAACTTCTTTCCCATCTTCAAATTCGGAATACAACCAATATCTTGACCAGGGATATAAATAAGTAACCATATCTGCAGCACCCTTATCATATCGTTCGCGTAAGTTTTTAATTTTTTCAGAGAATGCCGTATAATCTGCTCCTTCTTTTAGTAAGACATAAGTTGCAATAGAGTTATTTCCCCAATGTTTATCATTCCACCCTAATTGATTGGCATAAGCCCAGGGCATTAAAAATTCAAAATTGAATCCTGTATTGTTTGGAAGGTCTTTTAATATACCTGTTACCTTAAAAGTATCCGCATTATCAACTTTTACCATTTTCCCAACAGCAGGTTCATCTCCAAACAATTTTTTTGCAAATGTTTCCGTAATAACCACAGAATTTACCCCTTCTAAAACTGTTTCAACGCTACCTTCTAAAAGTGGAAAGCTAAATATGTTTAAAAAGTCAGGATCAACAATAGTTCCTGTAGATTTCATCTTTTTATTACCTACTGAAAATAAGAATGTATCATCATAATTGTATCTAGAAACACTTTCCACTTCAGGGTAATCCTTCTTTATGGTGGGCGCCATTATTTTAGGCGTTGAGTTCCAGGTCCAGATTTCACCTTCTACGGGGTATTGATTGTATACTTGATAAATACGGTTCTTGTTCGTATGAAATTGATCGACACCAATTTCAAAGTTTATCCATATTAAAATAAGTGCCGTAACCGCGAGGCCAATAGAAAGCCCCACAATATTCAATAAAGAAAAACTCTTATTGCGAATTAAATTTCTCCAAGCGATTTTTAAATAGTTTTTATACATGGTTCTCGTTTTTTTGTCCTCCCCCTAGCCCCCTCCGAAGGGAGGGGAAACAGCTTCACGGATCTATTTAACTTTTACTTATTTCAACTAATTTCATTTTTAACCCTGAGTTTAAATCCTCCCCTTCGGGGGAGTTAGAGGGAGACTTTATTCTGTTCGCAAACTTTTTACAGGGTTCACACTTGCCGCTTTGATAGCCTGAAAACCCATTGTTAACATCGCTATACCTATGGCCACAATCCCGGAGAAAGCAAAGACCCACCATGGAATGTCGATTTTATAGGCGAAATCTTGTAACCAATTGTTCATAAAGTACCAAGCGATCGGCGATGCAATTAGCAATGCAACAACAATTACCTTTACGAAATCGATAGCAAGTAATTGTACAATCTCGGCAATGCTCGCACCCAAGACTTTTCGAATTCCTATTTCTTTTGTTTTCTGCTGCGATATAAATGCGATTAAACCCAGTAAGCCCATGCAGGCAATAAATATGGTCAAGGATGAAAAAACCCCGAACAAACTTGCTTGTCGTTGATCCGATATATAAGCGGTATTTAAATCATCATCTAAAAAAGAATATTTAGTTTTCCCATTTATTTTGGATAGTCTCCAAAATTTCCTTCGTATTTTCAGCTTTCAGTTTTAAGGTTATATAGGAAACCCCGGTATCATAACTTTTTGATGTATTTGAAAATAATGCAAATGGTTCGATGTGATTATGCAATGATTCCAAGTTAAAATCCTTTAAAACCCCTATTACCTTGTACGATTCCATATTACCACCTGGATAACGAATCATGCTTCCTATAGGGTTCTCCCATCCTATTTGTTTGGCAGCGGCTTCATTGATTACCACGGATAGTGAATCGTTGAACTGATTATCAAATCCTCTTCCCTGCAA
>QIJL01000652.1 GCA_003232435.1 Flavobacteriales bacterium
CTTCCCCGTTTTCGATATCGGTACTGAACTTCATCAATTGTTCATAAATGACATCCATCAAAATTCCGTAAATATCATTCTGTTTTTGGGCATAGGCGGCGTTGCCTACGCGAACAGGTTTCGAACCCTTGTATCCGGCAAGGTGATCCAAAGTTTCCTCGGTCAACTTCTTTTCTTTATTGATGCCGTACATGATCTGCAGTTTTTCATCCTTATCGGGGATCAGATCGATAATAAACTGCAAATAACGCTTCGCTATGTTTTTATGCCCGAGTTCGGAAACCACCTTAACGACCATCGAAGCATCTCGGATCCAACAGAAACGATAGTCCCAGTTGCGCACTTCTCCAATAGTTTCTGGTAGGGATGTGGTCGGGGCGGCCAACACGGCGCCCGTTTTGTCATAACTCAATAGCTTAAGGGTTATCGCACTTCTACTGATCTCGGCATTGTATTTTTTGTAGGTCGGGGTATGATTGCTCCAATTCAGCCAATAGACCTTGGTGCGCTCCGACTCCAAGTACATCTTTTTGGTCGTGGGCAGCAAAATCTTTTCATTATACCCGATTAGAAAATATCCGTCCTTTTTTACCTCTATTTCCCGACCCTCCATAACGGCGTTTTTATTAAAGGAAGTATAAAGAAAAACCGTATCGAACTTCTCGGCATGGGTCAAGCTGGTAATAAAGTTACGCTTGACGTACGTTTTTGTTTCCCCTTGGGCATACTCCAATTTCGGATTGTACTTTACCCGAAACTTTGGCCTCCCTGAAATGTGCCGTACATAGCGAACAATTTCCGGCGGGGAATGATGTTTGCCATTCTCTTTAAGATAGCGGGGCATAAAATCACGTACCTCAAAAGTATTCTCTCCATCTGAGAATTTGGTAATCAATAATGCGGTATGCTTCTTATACCGCTGGGTAATTGCATAGTTGTCATCGACAAGTATTTCAAAACTTCCGCCGATTTCTTCATCCAACAACTTTGCAAAAACCGACGAGGAATCAAACTCTGGCAAACAGCACCAATCGATACTTCCTGTTTTCGATATCAATGCAGCACTCCTACAATTTCCTATTATTCCGTAGTCTAAATTATCCATTTAATAAAAATCTCGATTCGATCAGGTTTTCAATTGGTTTTGCGCTGCAATTTGTCGAAATTTATAGACATTGCAACCTAAACACGCCAAAAAGATTCAAAACATGGGCAAAACTATCATTATCTCAAATAGACTACCTGTTCAATTACAAATTAGCAATGGTGGGATTACGACCATTCCTAGCGTGGGGGGTCTGGCGACCGGTATGAAATCGGTGCATTCGGGTGGAGATAGTTTGTGGATCGGCTGGAGCGGATTGACCGATGAAGAGATTCCCGAAGAGCTTACCGGGGATATTGACAAAGCCCTTGCCAAACATGGATCTTCAAAAGTCAAGCTTACCGCGGAAGAGGTCGATGGCTTTTACTACGGATTCAGTAATCGTACCATTTGGCCTTTGTTCCACTATTTTTTGGAATATTCTGAATTCGAACTTGCCAGTTGGAATACGTACAAGGCCGTCAATCAAAAATTCGCCGACGCCATTCTAGAAAAAGCCGATGAAGACGATACGATTTGGATCCATGATTACCAGCTGATGTTGGTACCCCAAATGGTGCGCGAAAAGCGACCCAACATTTCGATCGGGTTCTTTTTGCACATTCCGTTTCCCTCTTTTGAAATTTTTAGAACGATGCCATGGCGCGAAGAAGTTCTGATGGGTTTGTTGGGTTCCGATCTGATTGGTTTTCACATCTACGACTACCAACGCCACTTTTTAAGTTCGGTCAGAAGGTTGCTTGGGCTTGAAGTGAGTTTCAACGATATCTATCTTGATAACCGCATCATAAAAGTGGATTCGTTCCCTATGGGCATCGATTATAAAAAATTCCGAGATGCCGCCGAAGAGCATGCGAAAAGAAGTTCTGATAAACTTTCCGAATTGCAAAAACGGCTGAATACACACAAAAAGTCTGATCCTGAAAATAAATTCTTGCTGTCAATCGATAGGCTTGATTATTCCAAGGGAATTGCAAAACGGCTCAATGCCTTTGAATATTTTCTAAATAAATATCCACAGTACAAAGAAAAAGTACGACTGATTATCTTGGCCGTGCCTTCTCGCTCGAATGTGCCTCAATATCAGTTGTTGAAGCGGGAAATCGATGAACTTGTGGGTCGAATCAATGGGGAGTTCTCTACTGTAAGCTGGACGCCCATTTGGTATTTCTATAGATCCATGCCTTTTGAAAATCTTATCGACCTCTATACTTCAAGTGACATTGCATGGTTAACTCCATTGAGAGATGGCATGAACCTAGTTGCCAAAGAATACATTGCTACACGAATCGATGGAACCGGGGTACTTATCTTAAGTGAAATGGCCGGATCAGCTAATGAAATGAATGAATCTTTGTTGATCAACCCAAATAATTTCGAGCAAATCGCCGATACCATAAATGATGCGATCAACATGCCCATAAAGGAACAACAAACCCGTAACAAGGTGCTTCAAAAACGTTTGGAACGCTATAATGTGGGAAAATGGGCCAACAGTTTTATGAATTCGCTAAATGCCCAAAAAGATCGTGATGCTGAAAATGTTTCCCGAAGATTGACTGACAACCGCTTGAATTCCATTTTAGAGGAATATTCGAAGTCCAAAAAAAGATTGTTGTTTCTTGATTACGATGGTACACTGGCTGGCTTTCATACTGACCCACAAAAAGCGGGCCCTGACGAAGAACTCTACGGCCTTTTGGACGCCTTGCAAAATCAGGAAAATACGACAATATATCTGGTAAGTGGTCGTGATAAGGATACGTTTACTAAATGGTTCTTGCCGAAAAAATACAATATGATCGTGGAACATGGCGTATGGATTTCGCAGGGAGGCGAACCGTTCAGAATGTTGGAAAACGTCAAAAACGATTGGATGGAGAAAATACGCCCCGTCTTGGAATCTTTTGTAGATCGTACGCCCGGCAGCTTTATCGAAGAGAAAAACTTTTCGTTAGCCTGGCATTACCGTAAAACCGGCCCAGATTTTGGTAACCTTAGAGCCACAGAACTATCAGAAGTGCTGACAAGTTTGATCGGTACGGATGACCTTAGTGTACTCAACGGTAACAAGGTCATGGAGGTTAAGAGCAGCAATGTAAATAAAGGTCGAGCTACTGTACGTATTCTCGGCGAAGACGATTATGACTTCGTCTTTGCAATTGGAGACGATTGGACAGATGAATTCATGTTTCAAGAACTACCCGAGAGCACAGTGACCGTAAAAGTGGGCAGACAAAAAACCGCCGCTAAATTTTATGTTGAGAATACACAAAAGGTACGCGAACTTTTGAAATCGTTTACAAAAGCATAAATTTAGGGCAAACCCTGTGCGATGAAAAAATCACTTCTTCCAAATTACATTTTAATTTTAGCTGCGACTTTAACCTATGCCCAACCCAATACCGAAATCTATCTTTTCGATATTGGCGAGAAGGAGGGAAAAATCGAACTCTCGAACCTTAGAAATATTTCGAATAACGAAGGCTATGACAATCAGCCTTCCTTTTATGACGACAATACCGTACTATTTTCTTCTACCAGAAATGGCCAGACAGATATTGCGCGATATGATATTGCGACAGGAAAAGTTTCATGGATTACGAATACTTCTGATGGAAGTGAGTATTCTCCCCTGAGAATTCCAAATTCCGATGATCTTTCGGCCATTCGGTTAGATACCAATGGGTTGCAGCGCTTGTATCGGTATGATACTTCTACGGGGAAATCCAAAGAACTGCTCAAAGATCTGAAAGTGGGCTACCACGTCTGGTCTGACGAAAACATTCTTATCTCCTCGGTACTGGTGGATGAAGGTATGGACTTGGTGGTTTCAGATTTAAAGGATGGTTCGAACCGCACGATTCAAAAAAATGTGGGAAGGTCGCTCCATAAAATTCCAACTGCAGAACTATTAAGCTTTCTTAAATTGGAGGAGGGCCCTATAAGTATCAAATCGTTAGATCCCACAACAGGTGCTACTAAAAGAATCATTCCCATTATGTCGACCATCTCAGATATATGTTGGTTATCCGATGGTACTGTTTTAGCCGGAGATGGTAATAGGCTTTCCAAATTCAACCCAAAGACCGACAAAAAATGGGAGATGATTTGGCGTTTTGAGGAAAAAGAAATCAACAATATTTCCCGAATGGCAGTAAGCCCCGATGGAAAACACTTGGCCATCGTTTCCGAAGAATCCCCCGCAAAAATTGTTCAAAAACAAGTAGATTCTTATAACGCCGGTGATCTTGACGCTTTTGTCAACTGCTATTCTAAAGACGTGGTGGTTCGAAATTTTCCGGCTGATACACTTTGGAAGAATTACAGCAGTCTATCCCCGGATAAAAAAGTTTACGATGTAGAAGTCACAAAACGCATTGTAATCGGAAATAAAGTAATCGACGAGGAAAAAGTGACCGGAAATGGCAAAACCCAAATGCAAGTCGCACTATATGAAGTGAACAA
>QIJL01000199.1 GCA_003232435.1 Flavobacteriales bacterium
AGTTCAATATGACTTTGCGAACCTTGCGTAAATCTTGGCGAACTTTGCGTTTAAATTCAACGGCAAGTTGATTTTCAATATTTTAACTTTTCCCCCAATACTGATTAGTTACAAGTTTTTTTCTCCAAGGATGTAACATTTTCTCAAATGTGCATCTAAAGAGAAAATAGTTTAAAAATCCAATAATGAAAACACTTGGAAAAGTATTCCTATTTATGCTGCTGTCAGTAGGCTTAAGCTTATCTGCACAGATAAAATCATTCGAAGTAACTATTGAAGGCTGCGGCCAACCTGTTCTCTTGTTTCCCGGGTTTGCATGTACGGGTGATGTCTGGGAAAATACGGTTGCCGAACTTTCAAAAGAGTATCAGTGTCATATTTTTACCTTCGCTGGCTTTGGCGATGTTCCAGCAATCGAAAAACCTTGGCTTCCTAAAATCAAGGACGATATCGTAAAATATGTTTCCGACCACAAGCTCGAAAATGCAATAATTATTGGTCATAGTCTGGGTGGTGCTTTGGGGCTATGGTTGGCATCCGAAGATAACAACACTTATTCTAAATTGATTGTTGTAGATGCCCTGCCTTCTACTGGGGCCTTGATGATGCCAAATTTCAAAAGCGAAAATATGGTATATGAAAGTCCGTGGAACAAGCAAATGTTAGAAATGGATGCCGCTGGTTTTGATGCAATGGCAACCCAAATGTCTTCGGGAATGACATTGAATACTGAAAAGCAAAAACAAATTAAGGGCTGGATTCTCCAATCAGATCGTGAGACTTATGTTTACGGGTACACTGATTTGCTCAAATTGGATTTAAGGGAAGATATCGCCAACATAAAGACGCCTGTGACCATTTTGGCGGCTACATATCCCTATGGTATTGAAATGGCAAAGAGCACTTATGAAGGTCAATACAAGAAGCTAGGGAGTTATGAAATCGAATATGCAGAGGAGTCCGCTCATTTTATCATGTACGACAAACCTGAGTGGTTTCTTGACAAAATCGTGAAGCATATTAAATAGGAATGAGAGAATCCCAATCAGATTTCGAAAAGATATATCAGAAGAATTATCAAAGGGTAATGCGCATCTGCATGGGGTATGTAAGTGGAGATGATGATTTGGCAAAGGATCTGACTCAGGAAGTCTTTATCAAAGTTTGGAAACAATTGGATTCCTTCAGAAATGAATCTAGCATCTCAACTTGGATTTATCGAATAACGGTTAATACCTGTTTGTTGCAGCTTCGAAATAAGGAATTCTTAAAAAGAACTGAAGCGATAGAGCGCTTAACAGAAGCTGAGGAAGAAAGCCGCCCTTCAAAAGAAAACCAATTAAAATCGATGTACCAATGTATAGAAAAATTGCCCAAAGATAGTAAGGGAATCATACTGTTGGAACTGGAAGGCCTCCCACAAAAAGAGATTGCAGAAATTATGGGACTCTCGCATGAAGCGATTCGCGTTAGAGTGCACAGAATAAAAAATAGTTTAACTAAATGTGTTAAAAATGGAAGCATTTGAAGATCTAAAAACGCAATGGGACGGTCAATCCCCCTCAAAGATTCCAGAAGATGGAGTTCAAAACATTATGGAGAAAATGAAAAGTATTAAGGCAAAACAGCGCATTATGAACATCGTTCTAGCTTTGACAGGAATCGTATTATTGGGTTTCTTCTTTTATATTTCGGCCTATCGATTTCAAACCGTGATGACCGGACTTTTATTAATGCTTATGGCTTTGGTGGTTCGAATTGCGATAGAGATATTCAGTATCGGTACCATTAACAAATTGAATCCCTCGGAGGATGTAACCAATTTTAAAAGGCGACTGGTAAAGTATTACAACAACAGAGTTAAGGTTCATTATATATTTACCCCGATTATAATCTTGTTATACTGCATTGGCTTTGTGATGCTTTTACCCTCGTTCAAGGCAAACTTATCCTCGGGCTTCTATACCTATATATGGATTTCGTCTCTCGTTCTGCTAATTGCTTTAGGCCTTTTGATCGGAAAACAGGCCAAAAAAGAACTTGACGTTTTAAGGCAACTCAAAAGCTAGGATATTTCTTCCGCGGTAACTAATCAGTGTTGGATAAAAAAGTTAAAATATTGAAAATCAACTTGCCGTTGAATTTAAACGCAAAGTTCGCCAACCCGCGTGACCGGACCAGGGCAGGGATCTGCGCAAGGTTCTCAAAGTCATATTATACTGGTTTTAAATGCTTTGCGAACCTTGCGATTTTTCCTTGCTCTCCTTGCGTTTAAATTTTCGTTCCGGTACTCAAGAGGTCGGCTCTAAAGCTTGATGCTGATTAGTTACCTTCCGCTGAACTCCGTCGTCTTAGATGTCCTTTCATACGTATCTATATTGAAATTGTGAAAGGACTTTGTATGAGAAATGGAATAGTTATCATCTTGCTAGGCCTGTTGGTCTTTAATTGCGCTGTAAAGAAAAATCTTGAAACAAGTGCGCCTTTTAAACTGGGAGAACCTTTTGGCCAAAAATGGTTGGTTGAGGAAAGTCCGAAGAAAGAAGGATATGATGTTATTATTCCTATTTTAAGTTTGGATGAAGATGATGCCGTATTGCATAATTTGTATCATCAAGGGGAAATGACCAATATCGAAATCGAGTTGCGGGAAATCGGAATGGTCGCGGTCGCAGAATTTCCATCTAAAGGAAGTCCTGAAAAAGTACAACAACCGAACGAGGAACCCTTTCCGTTTCTATTGGGCGAGGCCGAAGCGGTATTGAGCTACCTACATAATGATAAAGTAAGGTATATCAAGATCAATGGCATACGACAGAATCCGATCGTCGCATATCCCTCCCTAGTTGCAAAACGCGGCAACTGAGCCATTCGCAGGAAACTTTGTTGCAAGTCCATAAATAGGTACTTTTGAAACCTAACTTCGGCACTATTGAATCCACTTAAAAAATTGTTTAAGCAAACGGCCATTTACGGCTTGGCAACGGTGCTGCCTAGAATGCTTTCCTTCATTTTGGTTCCTGTCTATACGACGGTTATGGCACCTGGTCTTTATGGTGAGGTCAGTGTTATTTTTGCATGGTTTGCGATTTTCAATGTTTTTTTGGCCTACGGTATGGAGACGGCCTTTTTCCGATTTTATAATAAAGTAGATGATAAAGGGGCCGTCGTGTCGACTTCCTTAATATCGATAAGTGCGACCACGGGCCTTTTTTTACTTACGGCACTCTTGTTTGAAAATAGCTTGGCCAATCTGCTTGAAATATCCCCGGAATATATAAAATACGTAATCCTTATATTGACTTTAGATGCATTGGTGATTATTCCTTTTGCATGGCTACGGGCCAATGAAAGGCCAGCCCGGTATGCCATCATCAAAATCTTGAATGTCGCTATAAATTTAGCATTGAACTTGTTTTTTCTCTTGTTGCTCCCGAAAATGGTTCAGAGCAATCCTGATGGGATGTTTTCGTGGATGTACCGACCCGATTTTGAAATTTCGTACATCTTTATCTCCATGTTAATACCGAGTGCGATTACGTTTTTGTTGATGCTTCCATTATATCTGAAAAACAGTTACAGTTTCGACAAAACGTTGTGGCGGAATATGATGAAATACGCCTGGCCTGTATTGATAGCAGGTGTGGCTTTTACTATTAACGAAGTTTTTGATCGCATTTTGTTGGAAAGATTGTTGGATCCGTCGGTGGCCGAAGCCAAGGTCGGAATGTATTCGGCCTGCTATAAATTAGGAGTATTCATGACACTGTTCGCTACGGCGTTTCGTATGGGTATCGAGCCCTTCTTTTTTAGCCATTCCGGAACTGAAAATCCTCAAAAGGCTTATGCCCAGATCACCAATTATTTTGTGGTTTTAGGCAGCGTTATCTTGCTTACGGTAGTGGTCTTTGCCGATGTGTTAAAGGAATTGTTCGTGCGAGACGAAGCCTATTGGGAAGCTATGGATATTGTTCCTTTGATTGTTTTGGCGAGCTTCTTTCTGGGGATCTATCACAACCTATCCGTATGGTACAAGGTAACCGATAAAACACGCTACGGGGCTTATATATCAGTGACCGGGGCAATTATAACTATCGGTATAAATTTTGCCTTTATTCCGGTTATCGGTTATATGGCCTCGGCAATTGCAACGGTTTTGGCTTATGGAAGTATGATGGTCTTGTCGTATTATTTCGGAAAAGTACACTATCCTGTACCCTATAATTTTAGAAAGATCATTTTTTATCTAGGGATTTCGATCCTGTTCTCGGGATTGTCATTTTATGTCTTTGATAGAAATCTTCTAGTTGGCAGTGCTCTACTTTTGTTATTCTTGGGCTTGGTCTATAAAATGGAGAATGATACGTTAAGACGGATATTTTTGAAACAGAAAAGTTAA